>NZ_DYYK01000139.1:0-10056 GCF_020741705.1 Bacteroides coprosuis | reverse complement strand
ATTTGACAAATCTCTTTGATAAGGCTAAATTCAAAAATGACAAAGATCGATGCGGTTCAAGTGAACCAAATTTATTTAATTTTTAATCGTCCACATTTTTAGTGGACACTAATGATATAAAATATTTAGTTGTTAATGTCTTGTGTTACATATAAGTATAGTTCATTATTCTGCCTTCTTTCGTAATTGTTGCTTCTAAATTTTCACAGGAGTGTTTAGATTTTAATACTTATCTAATTAGCTATTAGGTTTTTATAAGAGTGTTTATTGTTGGTTATTTAGAATGTATAAGTAACATTTTATGACTAAAAAAAGTGATAATTATAAAATTATGGCTATTTTTGTAAACAAGGAGATCATATTATTGTAATTTTAGATATGTGATTGCTGTCTAAATATCACTCGAGTAAGAGAGTAAAATAGAATGTTAAATAAATAAAGAATTAATCATGATGCACAAATCGCACAAAATGCATAGGCTTTTTTTAGGATTAGTAATAATTCTAGCCTCTACATTTACAGCCCATGCACAAAAGGCTGCTTTAAAAACTAACTTGTTGTACGATGCTACAACAACATTTAACTTAGGAGCTGAATTTGGCTTGTCACCTAAATGGACTTTGGATGTTTCTGCAAACTACAATCCATGGACATTTAATGATAATAAAAAGTGGAAACATTGGTTTGTTCAGCCTGAAGCTCGTTATTGGCTATGTGAAAAATTTAATGGTCATTTCTTTGGCTTCCATCTTCATGGAGGACAATATAATGTAGGTCATATTGATACATCATTTAAATTTTTAGGAAATGATTTTGAAGCACTTAAAGATCATCGATTTGAAGGATGGTTTGTGGGAGCAGGTATTGGTTATGGATACTCTTGGGTGTTAGGTAAACATTGGAATATTGAAGCTGAAATAGCTTTGGGTTATGCATACACAAGATATGATAAGTACAAGTGTGGAACTTGTGGTAGCAAAGTAGGTAAAGGTGTACATAATTATGTAGGTCCTACAAAAGCTGCTTTATCGTTAGTTTATGTATTTTAAATTAGAAAAATAACAAGAATGAAAAAGTTTTTATATATAACACTGCTTTTATTGGGAGTTGCAGGATTTAGTAATGCCCAGACAGTCTTAGATGGCAAGGCTGAAGTATCTAATGTCGAAATTAATCGAGATGGCAAGCAGTTAAAAATTAGTATGGATGTAAATGCCACTCCTGCTGTACTAAAATCAAATGAAGAATTACAACTTACGCCAAGGTTGACAGGTGTAAATACTCATAAAGATCTTCCTACAATTATAGTTGCTGGTCGTAAAAGTATGATTTATAGAGAGAGAAATCCTCAATACTTTCAAGAAGAAAATAATCAGTTAGTAGTTAGGAAAGACAAGAAAAATCCTCAAGTTATTAATTATGTAACTTATACCGATTTTGAACCTTGGATGAATGGAGCTGATTTAGAGTTAGTAGAAAATGCTTGTGGTTGTTCAACTACATTATTAACTAGTAATGAACATAAATTAGATCGTTTTTTATTACCTCCAGTGGTATTAAAACCATTATTGAGTTATGTTGAACCCGCTGTAGAAAAACAAAAAAATAGATCTATTGAAGCTTCTGCATATTTAGATTTCCCTATTAATCAATATACAATACGTCCTGAATATAGAAATAATAATGCTGAGCTTTCTAAGATAAAAGAATCTATTAATCGTATTATTGAAGATGGTGATATCAACGTTTCTTCTATTAAATTAACAGGTCATGCTTCACCAGAAGGTTCTTATGCTGGAAATGAAAGATTAGCTCGTTTAAGAACAGATGCATTAAGAAAATATTTAATATCTGTATTCCCTAAGGTACAACCAGGTATTTTTGCTGCTGATTATGTTGCTGAAAACTGGGATGGTTTGGTGAAGATGTTAAATGAATCAACTTCATTCTCTTATAAAGAAGATGTGATGAATATAATTAACAGCACAACTGATTTAGATTCACGTGAACGCAAGATTAGAGCTCTTGATGGTGGAAAAGCATTTAAAACACTATTGAGCGATTTCTTCCCTGCTTTGAGAAATACAAACTATGAAGTGAAATATATCGTTAGAGATTTTACTCCAGAAGAAGCTAAAGAAATTGTATGGTCTAAACCACAAAAACTTTCATTGGAAGAAATATACTCAGTAACTAAGCTTTACCCATCAGATAGTAAGGAATATGGTGAGTTATTTGAAATAGCTGTACGTATGTACCCTACAGATGTTATTGCTAATTTAAATGCATCTACAAATGCTTTATTGGTTAAAGATACAGATAAAGCTAAGTTATATCTAGATCGTTTATCTGATGCTAAGAAAGATGGAGTTTATTATAATAATCTAGGTGTATATTATTTACTTACTGAACAATATACTCAGGCTGAAGATAATTTTAATAAGGCTATAGCTCTAGAATCTGCTAATGCAAAAGAAAATTTAGATATTTTAAAAGCAAAAGTAGAAGAGATTCAATTGATGAAGAGATAAAAAGTTTACTCTTATTTAATAAATGGAAGAGGCTGTCTTGTGATAGCCTCTTTTTTTATATCAGTGTACTTTATTAAACTCTAAATCTATCATTAAAACTGCAAATATGGTGTTCTTATGATCTATAGGGATTAAAGAATAGTTGTAATTAGTCTGTATTAGCTAATCTATAGTCTAGTATTTAGCTCTGACTATTCATTGGTATTATTACTATTTCGTCAAGCGTTTGCTTTGTACATCTATTTGGATGAGTAGTACCCACAGATAAGAAGTAGGTTGTAAGAAAATAGTCCTTGTTTTTTCTAAAATAACTTTTAACACAATAAGTTAGATAGGGTAGAATACAAAAATAGGATTGCCATTTTTGGTAATCCTATTTGATATAAAGTTGCTTGAAAAAACTTTATTCTATTGGTTCTCCTTTATAAAAGTTTAGAATCTTAGTTCTAAATAAATACTCATATTTAGCTTGTATTAAATCGGATTCTGCTTTCATTAAGTTTATTTTAGCCTCATTGAATTCAATATTATTAGCTTTTCCTACTTCATATTTTTCCTTCATAAGTGTAAAGCTTTCATTATTTGCTTCTTGAGCTGATTTACTAGCTTGGAATTTAGCTTCAGCAGCTGTTGCGCTATACCAAGCTTGTTGGATCTCTTTGTACAGCGTTTTTTTCTGATCTTCTAGTTGTATCAATTGGTTATTGAGACTAAGCTTTGCAGCTCTAACTTGATTGCGTGTGGCAAAGCGGTTGAATATAGGGACGCTCAGGGAGAAACCTACATACTTATTTAGATTGTTGGATAACTGTCTTCTGAAGGCTTCAGAGTCTTGGCCTTGAATAGTGAAATATCCAGAACCTATATTAGCACTAAATGAAAGTTTGGGCATAAAACCACTTTGAGCCAACTTAATACTCCTTTTTGCACTTTCACTTCTTAATTGAGCAGCCTCAATTTGAGGTTTAAAGAGCAATGCACTTTCATAGATTTCTGTTGGTGCAGTAAGGTTATCAAAGCCAAGATCCCCATCTAAGGGTTGTATTCCAAAAAAATCAGGCGAAGGAAGTTCTAAAAGTTGTGTTAAGTCTAATAGTGCAATTTTATAATTATTTTGAGCTTCAACAAACTGCATTTCATCTTGTTTAAGTCTTGATTTTAACTCTGCAAGTTCTGCTTTGGATAGTTTGCCTAAGTTATATTGTTCGGTGCCTCGATCCAATTGTTCTTGGCTTAGAGTAATTTGGTTTTCAGCAACTTTAGTTATTTCTTGATTAAAAAGGACTTGAATATACTTTGATGTTACATTAATAGATAAATCTTCTTTAGCCTTTTTCAAGTCTGCTATTGCTGCTTTTAAATTGAGTTTTGCTAGAGCATATTGGTTTGGAATCTCTAACCCAGTAAAGAGTGGTACGCTAGTGGATAACCCAAAGTTTGCATTTGAAGTTTTTATATCCGTATAACTATTATCTACGGGAGAAGCTGAACGTCCCCAATTCCAGCCTTGACTGACATTCCCATTTAAATTGGGTAAGCGCGCCCACTTGTTCGTCTCTTTAGTTAGTTTATTTTCTTCAATAGCATTGTCCGCTTGCTTGATAGTCAGATTATTTTCTATAGCATAATCAATACATTCTTTCAAATTCCATGAAATAGGTTCTTGAGCAAATGTTGCAGTGAATAGAAATAGAAAAGCAGCTATTATTATATTTTGCTTAGAAAGTATCATAGCTTATTAATTTATAGGTAATCCTCTTAATTTTTCTTCTGTAGTTAATCCGTTTTTAACTTCAATATCAATACCATTACTTAATCCTACTAGTATTGATTTCTTTTCGAATTTCTGATTTTCTCCTGCTTGTACTTCTACCCACACAAAAGCACTATCATTAGACATCTCAACCACTCTTTCGGGTACGGTGAGTATTTGTGTTGCAGCATTTAAAACAATAGTTGCATTGGCTGAATATCCAGAACGAATAAATACAGAGTCGGGTCTTTCTACAGCTGCTTTAATTTCAAAGAGATTAGCTCCATTCTCTAGTTTTGCTTTAGGTGAAATATATTCTAGAGTCGCGTCAAAAACAAAGTTTTGGAGAGCCCCAATGCTTAGTTTTACATTCATACCTTCATGAACTTTACCAACTTCTGTTTCATCAATGTAACCTTTGAATATAAGATCATCCATATTGGCTACAGTAGCTATTGTTGTACCATCATTGAAGTTATTACTTAAAATTACAGAGTTTCCTTCTTTAATAGGAATATCAAGGATTAATCCATCAATTGTTGATCGGATTAGAGTGTTACTTAAATCTGCTTGACTTTTTGAAAATCCTTCTTTTACGATATCATAAGAGTCTTTTGCTGCTTGATACTCTATGCGAGCATTATCGATTGTAACCTTGTCTTTTTCGTATTCCTCTTTACTGATTAAGCCTTTTTCAAAAAGAGCTGTCATACGTTCATGATCTTTTTCTGCTTGCCTTAAATTCACCCTTGCAGTATTTACTCTGCTTTCTGTAGAGCTTAATTGTCCAAGTTCTGGTATTACTTTTACTCTAGCTATAATCTCATCTTTTTTTACTGTTTGACCTGCTTCTTTATATAGCTTATCTATAATACCTGATATTTGAGGTTTGATTAATACCTCATCTCTAGGTTCTACTGTGCCAGTAGCTACAGTAGATTTTTCTATATCTTTAACTTGAGGTTGTACCGTTTCGTACATTACCTTTTTAGGTTGCGACTTTTTATATAAGAAAACAAAAGTCTGAATAAAAAGCAGTCCAATGATTATAAAGACGGCATACTTAATATACTTTTTCATACTCTATTATAGATTTTAATTTTTTTATTCTTCTCGTATTGCATCAATCGGCTTTATAGCTAGGGCTCTGTATGCGGGAGCCATACCAGCCAAAATTCCAAGTAGTATCAGTGAAATGAATATGCCCATACTTAGTCCAAAAGATACTTGAAAACTAACATTTGAGGCATTCATTGCATTCACTATAGACTCTACTCCAGATAAAGATAATACCCCAATAACTAGTCCTGCTGTACCTGATAGAATGGTTATTACTATACTCTCCAATATGATTTGTCCTAATATATCTTGAGGTAGAGCTCCAATAGCTCTTCGGATTCCAAACTCGGTAGTCCTTTCTTTAACTGTTACCATCATAATGTTACTGACACCTATAATTCCAGCCATAAGGGTCCCTGCACCTACTAGCCATATTAGTAAATTAATTCCTAGCATAAGGCTGTTTACCATATTAAACATAGCCTCCGTATTTAGAAAGAAGATAGCTTGTTTATCGTTGGGTGCTATCATATGAGCTGTCTTTAGAGTAGATTCTATTTCTCCTTGTAAATCACTCATAGATTTATCTTTGTTTCCACTTAGTGCAATAAAATCAATCTCATCACCTTTATTATAAAGGGCTTGTAATGTGGTTAAAGGAAGTATAATCTGCTGTTCGGGATCACCGCCAAAGTTCATAGAAGAATCTCCTGCTTTAATGACTCCTATAACTTGATAATAGACACCTTGTATGCTGATAAAAGAGCCAGTAGGGTCTTCTCCTCTTGGAAATAAATCTACGTAAACTTGCGAACCCAATACACAGACTTTTCTAGATTCGGCTAAGTCAATATTGTTTATAAAGCGTCCATAACTTAAATTTTGCTTCTGTATGATATTAAAGGTGGGTTCTGTTCCAAGTAGTGACCCTGTACTTTTAAATTCATTATAAGTTGTTGTACCTCCCCATGTAATATAGGCTGGACAGACTATATCTATGCCTTCTATTTTTTTGAGGCGTTCAATGTCTTTATACTCTAATTTCCAGTTCCTTCCTTTTTGGAAACCTTTATAGGCTTCGGAGGTTCTTCTAGTCATTATAAAACTTGTGTTTTGGTTTGATCCTTCAAAGTTTTTAGACATAAAGGTTCTCAGTCCTTGCCCTAAACCTATAAGGACAATGAGCATAAAAATCCCCCAGAATACTCCGAAAGCGGTTAAAAGGCTACGGGATTTATTCCTAGCCAGTGTGATAAATATTTCTTCCCAACTATTTAAGTCAAATTTCATAGTCTAAGTGTTATCTAGCATTTAATGCATCCACAGGTTTTATTTTTACTGCTCTGCGTGCAGGAACGTAGCCTGCAATAGTTCCAGCTATAATTAGTGTCAATGTTGCTTGAATGGCTATACTAATATCTACAGTCGGATTTAAAAATACAGTTTGAGAGAAAGCTCCAGCGTCCATTACTTTAGTCCCCGCCACATGATTCATCCATTCTGTTGCTCCGATACCAGCTAACATTCCAAAATATCCAAAAAAAGTAGTAATGACGATACTTTCTGTGAGTACTAGTTTTAAGATAGAGGATGGCTTTGCCCCAATAGCTTTTCGTATTCCAAACTCTTTAGTCCGTTCTTTTACAGTGATAAGCATGATATTGCTAACTCCTACAACTCCACTTAAAAGTGTAAATATTCCGATAACCCAGATAGCTATGCTCAAATATTTACTAGCATTTTGTTGCTGTAAAAAATTAGAGAGTCTATTCCATATCCATACCGCTCTTTTATCTTGGGGATTGAAGTGATGTTCTTGAGCTAAAACAGATCTTAACTTCTCTTCTAATATTTCATTGTCCTTCTCTGATTGGATGTTTTTATTTAGAATAAATGAGCAATTGCTAAGTTCATCTTTATTATAAATAAGTTTTAGAGTTTGTAGAGGAACATATACGTTGGAATTGTCTCTAAAGCCGCCACCTTTGTAAACTCCCACAACTTGATAAGAGAGACTGTCTAAAGTGACTATTTGCCCTAAAGGATCTTTTGTATCGAATAAGATGGGTACAGCTTCTTCATGAATAACTATGCTCTTTCTATTTTCTTTTGTATCTATTTCATTAATAAATCTTCCTTGAATGATTTCTAGAGCCTCTGTTATTTGATAACTAGGATATACGCCTGCTATACGAGATAGAATAAAATCTTTAGAGGTTGATACGTTGTTTTGTATAGATATTTCTCCTCCTCCATTTTCGAGGTGTTCTCCTAATTTATCAATTAGAGTCTGAATATCTGCTTCCTTAAAAGTGATTCTTCTATCCCTTTGATATCCTTGAAAAGCCTCACTTGTTCTTCCTCCTCTGATAGAGATCGAACTTGTATTAAATCTTTGTATATTCTTTTCAAAGGCATTTAATAGACCATTACCTGCACCTAATAAAACAATGAGAATAAATATACCCCATGCTACCGCAAACCCTGTGAGAAAGGTTCTCAGTTTGTTTTTCTTAATAGATGCATATATTTCTTGAAAGAGATCAATCATATTTTTATTTGATATATCCGTCCATACTAAATGGCGAGTTAGATTGGAGTGTATTTTCTTCTATATTCTTGATGAGACCATCTTGGATGTGAATGATCTTTTCCGTTTGGTGGGCTACTCCACTTTCGTGTGTTACTACTACAATAGTTTGTCCTTGTTCATGGAGCTCTTTTAAAATTTCCATTACTTCAATAGAGGTTTTACTGTCTAAGGCCCCTGTTGGTTCGTCAGCTAAAAGGATTTGTGGTTGTGTTATTAAGGCTCTTGCTATAGCTACGCGTTGCTTTTGTCCACCACTCATCTCATTGGGCATATGATGTGCCCAATCTTTTAACCCTAGTCGATCTAAATATTCTAGTGCTAAAGCATTTCTCTTTTTTCTACTTATGCCTTGGTAGAATAGGGGGAGAGCTACATTTTCTACTGCATTTTTAAAAGTAATTAGATTAAAGGATTGAAAGATAAAGCCAATCATCTTATTTCTAAATTCAGCAGCTCTTTTTTCGCTAAGATTTTTAATTAAGACATCATTGAGAAAGTATTTTCCCTCATCATAAGTGTCAAGAATTCCCAATATATTTAAGAGAGTGGATTTACCTGAACCAGAGGCACCCATTATGGATACAAATTCACCTTTATTTATGTGTAAGTCTATACCTTTAAGCACATGTAAAGGTACAAGACCAGGGTAGGTTTTATGAACGTTTTCTAAGTGTATCACAGGTATTTATCTATGTGTTAATTTGTTAATTGTAAAGCAATATACCACAATAGTTATTCATTTGAAATATTTATTAATAATAAATTATCATTCTTTCTCTTTTAGTAATAAAAGGTAATCTATTGTATTTTAATGATATGATGTATTAACTCTAAAGAGGTTACACTTGTTTTGCTTTTTCTTTGTTTAGTATATAAATAATGAAGGCCCCCTATATTAAGAGATAAGTCTTCTTCGTTGTTTGCCAGTATGGTTTTATTTTAATAGGTCGAAACATTAAGTTTGACAGCTACCACAAGAAGAATAAGACTGAATTTGGTGGCTATTGTGGAGTGCAGACTGTTGTTGGGATAACAGAAAATAACCTCACGGAAGTGGCTTTTACGTAAGACAGTCCAGTTCACAAATACTTTCTCCTCTCTGTGAGTGAGAATTTAAAGATACCAATTATGGCTTCTGCTCTAAGCGTAACTGGTCTGATGTCTTAAAACAAGTTCATACTTACGATCTAGCTATAAATAATAGGTTAATAGGTCGTAGCAATAATATAGAATATTAAAACTGTAAAACTGCTCTTCGTTTGTTTGTCCGGGGCTAACTTAGAGACGTCAAACTTCCGGAGGTGAAGAAACATCTTCAAATATTGGATGAATGGTATAGATGTAGGCTTAGAATGTGTATATGGAAAAGGTGAAAGGAAGTGTAGATACCTTTGAATAATTGATTTAAATGTAGCCTTTGATAAAGGCTAGTCATGGTCAATTACCAGAAAAGAGTTATTGGTGTATAGTTACTAGCTTTATCCTTGAATAAAGATAATTTGAAAAGAGGCAATTATCCATTTTAGATGGATTGTTTTCGTAACTAAGAATTGCGTATGCCGAATAGTATATACGATGGGTATGAGAGGTCTAAAATAAAAGTAGGAGAAAACGATTTGTTTTCTCCTACTCAATTCTATATCTTTTTCTCTTAAGATAAGAAACCTAACAATATACCAGCTGCTACTGCTGAGCCAATCACTCCGGCAACATTTGGTCCCATTGCATGCATCAATAAATAGTTAGTTGGATCATATTCTAATCCTACAACTTGTGATATACGCGCAGAATCGGGCACCGCTGATACTCCTGCATTTCCTATAAGTGGGTTAATTTTGTTATCACCCTTCAAGAATAAATTGAAGAATTTAACAAATAAAACACCAGCTGTTGTTGCAATAATAAATGAGATAGCTCCTAATACAAATATTTTAATAGAGTCAAAAGTTAAGAACTCAGATGCTTGTGTAGAAGCTCCCACAGTTAGTCCCAATAAGATAGTAATTGTATCAATTAGTGGTCCACTTGCAGTATTAGCTAGACGTTTAGTTACTCCACTTTCTTTCAGTAAGTTTCCAAAGAAGAGCATACCTAGAAGAGGAAGTCCAGAGGGTACTAAG
>NZ_DYYK01000138.1:0-37031 GCF_020741705.1 Bacteroides coprosuis | reverse complement strand
TAAACCAAGAGATACTTGATTGGTTTAAGAATAAAAAAAGTGCTGATCCACTTTTTATGTAAATCAGCACTTCGCTTATTGTAAATAAAAATAACTATTATTAGATACCTTTGGCAGATACAGCTTTGTCTATTTTACGAATTAGACCTTGAAGAACTGCTCCTGGTCCACATTCAATAAACTCTGTTGCACCATCGGTAATCATATTTTGTACAGATTGAGTCCAACGTACAGAAGAAGTTAGCTGAGCTACAAGGTTTTCCTTAATTTCAACAGGGTCTGTATGAGGTTTTGCATCTACATTTTGATATACAGGACATTTTGGAGTATTGATAGTTGTTGCCTTAATAGCAGCTTCTAGTTCTACTCTTGCTGGTTCCATAAGAGGAGAGTGGAATGCTCCACCCACTTTTAGAGGAAGTGCACGTTTTGCTCCAGCTTCTTTCATCAGTTCACAAGCTTTTTCAATGCCTGCCATAGAGCCCGAAATAACTACCTGTCCAGGACAGTTATAGTTTGCTGCAATACATACTTCATCTGTAATTGAAGCACAAATCTCTTCTACTTTGTCATCGGGTAGAGCAATAATAGCAGCCATAGTTCCTGGTGCGGCTTCACATGCTTTTTGCATTGCCATAGCACGAGCATATACTAGACGAAGACCATCTTCAAAAGACAGAGCTCCTGCTGCAACTAGTGCAGAGAATTCTCCTAGTGAGTGTCCAGCCGTCATATCTGGGTTAAATTCCCCATCTGCACAAAGAGCAGAAATAACGGAATGAAGAAAAACGGCAGGTTGAGTTACTTTAGTTTGACGTAACTCTTCGTCTGTTCCCGAGAACATAATATCTGTAATACGATATCCTAAAATATCGTTTGCTTTTTCAAAAAGATCTTTTGCTAAAGGAGAATTTTCGTATAGGTCTTTTCCCATACCAACAAATTGTGCTCCTTGACCTGGAAATACAAATGCTTTCATATTTGTTGAATTTTATTTCTTTTATTCGTGCAAATATAAGCCGATTTTATTAGAAAAACATTATAAATGCTGAATATAGTGCAGGTATATAATCGTATATATTTGATTATTAATTGTTTAATTATTGGCGAGTATGCCTTCTACTCTATTGAATATTCCCTCTGTATTTGCTGGCTTTATATTTAGAATATTGCATAGCAACACATATATATCTGTATTCACAAAGTCGGTATGGATGTAGTTTTCCTTAAAACTAGGTCCGTAGGCCCTAAACATAACTTGCATATCTTTGTCTGAAGGGAAGTACCCGTGTGCTCCTTTTTGATTTCGAGGCTGATTTGAAAACTGCCATCCTAGTTCAGGTGCAACTACAATATCTCCTATGCGGTGACTACTTCCATAGGCAAGCTCAGAAGGGATGTCTTCTTTTTTCCATACATGGATATGTGGAGCTTTCTTAAGAGATTGATAAACTGTCTCTCTAAACTCTGGTTTAGTGAAAATCGAGGTTGGAGTTCTACCACTTACAACTTCACACCATTCGGGCTTTAAATATTCATTCATATCTATAAAGCGATCGTTGCTGATGTCTGTCATGCCATGATCTGAAGTTACAATTAAGTTTATCCGACTGCTATAAGGAAGTGTAGCAATACGATTCATTAAGTAACCCATCAATTTATCTAGCTTTCGTACCTCATCTTCAACCTCTGTACTCTTGGGTCCAAAGTGGTGTCCCTTTCCATCTGGCTCTTCCATATATAGCATAATAAGCTGTGGCCTTTCTGCTTCAGATTTAGAAAGTAGTTCGATAGCTTTGTCTATTCTTTGCTCAAAGTTGAGACGTGGTGTATTGTCCCATTTGAGATAAAAATCGGGATAAGTTCCTTTGATCTTTACGTCAGAACCCACCCAATAGATACTAGCTGTTTTTATACCTTGCTGTTGAGCTGTTACCCAGATGGGTTCTCCTAAATAAAATTTAGGATCGTAACGAGTACTCTTATCGCCCATGCTATAAGTTTGATTAAATTCACTATCCCAAAAAGTGTTATTAATTAGTCCGTTTCGGTTGGGTGTCAGTCCTGTTGCTATTGTATAATGATTGGGAAAAGTTGAGGCAGGATACGAGGGAAGCATAACAGCCGAAACCCCTCTTTGGGCCATTTTGTCCAAAAACGGAGTTTGGTACAATTCTGTATAGTCCCATCGAAAACCATCGAGGGAAACAAGTACAGTATAAATACGTTCGCTAGAGGAAGAATGATCACATGCCCCTAGTATTACAAGGAAGCATAACAGCAGCCAATGATGAACTCTTTTCATATAAATTTGTCTTTTAGATTAGATAATTAGTTACAGCAAAAATAGATGATCAGTATGTATTGTCAAAATTTATTTTATATATAAGGGTAGCAGCAAACTAAAACTTGCTAGCTATTGTTCTAAATTAGCAATTGTAAATTTGAAATATGAATCATTCCCAAAAAATTAATAAAGTTGAAATACGAAATCTTCAAATGGAGGATTACGAACAACTATTTAGATCTTTTTATCGCATTTATGCAGATGGGAGCGATGTCTTTTGGACACGTGAACAAATTAGCAGCCTTATTAAAATGTTTCCCGAAGGGCAAATTGTCATTTTAGTAGATGGCAAAGCTGTGGGTTGCGCCTTAAGTATTATTGTAGATTATGGTTTAGTAAAAGGACAGCATACCTATAGTCAGGTTACAGCCGATGAAACTTTTTCTACCCACAAGCCTGATGGAAATATCTTGTATGGTATTGAAATCTTTGTTCACCCCGATTACAGAGGACTTCGTTTGGCAAGACGTATGTATGATTATCGCAAAGAACTGTGCGAAACGCTCAATCTGAAATCTATTATGTTTGGTGGTAGAATCCCCAATTACCATAAATATGCCGATGAATTACGACCCAAAGAGTATATTCAGAAGGTAAGACAAAAAGATATTTTTGACCCCGTACTTACTTTTCAAATCTCTAATGATTTTCATGTGCGTAGAATTATGACAAACTATCTTCCCAATGATGAAGAATCTTGTCACTATGCTTGTCTTTTACAATGGGATAATATTTACTATCAAGAAGCAACAGAGGAATATATCTATCCTAAATCAACAATTAGGGTGGGGGCTGTGCAATGGCAGATGAGAAACTATAGAGGATTGAGTGAGCTTTTTGAGCAAATAGACTTTTTTGTAGACTCCGTTTCTGCTTATAACTGTGATTTTGTATTATTCCCCGAATACTTTAATGCTCCACTAATGGCAAAATCGAACGACTTGAATGAATCTCAGGCTATTCGTAAACTTGCTGAATATACAGAGGAAATTAGAGATCGATTTATTGAATTAGCTATTAGCCATAATATTAATATTATAACAGGAAGTATGCCCTATAAAAATAGGGATACAGGTAATCTTCTAAATGTAGGTTTTTTGTGTAGAAGAGATGGTACTTATGAGATGTATGAGAAAATACATGTTACTCCCGATGAAGAAAAAAGCTGGGGACTTCGAGGAGGGGATAGAGTAAAAGCTTTTGATACCGATTGTGCTAAAATAGGAGTATTAATCTGTTATGATTCGGAATTCCCAGAACTCTCTAGGGTGTTGGCAGCCGATGGTATGCAAATCTTATTTATACCATTTTTGACAGATACTCAAAATGCGTATTCACGTGTAAGAGTATGTGCTCAAGCCAGAGCCATTGAAAACGAATGCTATGTGGTGATAGCAGGTAGTGTAGGCAACTTACCGAGAGTTCACAATATGGATATACAATATGCTCAATCTGCTGTATTTACTCCTTGTGATTTTGCCTTCCCAACGGATGGAAAGAGGGCTGAGGCAACACCAAATACAGAGATGATATTGATTACGGATGTAGATCTTGATTTACTAAACAAACTTCACTCTTATGGAAGTGTAAGAAATCTAAAGAACCGTAGGAGAGATTTATACTCAGTGAATTATGGAAATAAATCTATATAGATAGAAGTGTTTACAATTTTTAACCATAGAAAAGTGAACTTTATATAGTTTAGTCTTGTTCTAAATAGCGATTGAAAGATAACATAAACTAATTTAAACAAAACAAGATTTTATGAGATCATTAATTGGTAGAAAAGCACCTAAATTTAGTGCTGCAGCAGTGATAAATGGTGGTGAAATAGTTCAAGATTTCTCTTTAGAACAATACATAGGAAAGAAGTATGTTGTATTCTTCTTTTACCCAATGGACTTTACTTTTGTTTGTCCTACAGAACTTCATGCATTCCAAGAAAAAATAGATGAATTTGAAAAACGTGGAGTGGCAGTAGTTGGTTGCTCTGTAGATTCAGAACAATCACACTGGGCATGGTTGAATACTCCTAAAAATGAAGGTGGTATTCAAGGCGTAAAATATCCTATTGTTGCCGATTTCTCTAAAGAAATTTCAGAAAAATTTGGTGTACTAGCAGGTAGATATGCTCCAGATGAAAACGGAGACTGGGTTATTGATGGTGCTCCAGTAGCTTATAGAGGTCTGTTTTTGATTGATAAAGAAGGAACAGTTCGTCATTGTGTTATTAATGATTTACCTCTAGGACGTAGTGTAGATGAAGCTATCCGTGTGGTAGATGCTCTACAACATTTTGAAGAATACGGTGAGGTTTGTCCTGCAAACTGGTCAAAAGGTAAAGAAGCATTGAAAGATACTCATGAAGGTGTAGCTGATTACTTAAGCGAACACTAATAAATTATGTGTTAAATCAATACTATTTAATAGAATTAAATGTGATGGAGGGGAATATAATTTATATTCTCCTCTTTTTTTATTGTTAAGTATCTCTTGCTGTATTGTTTCATGCGGCAATTCAAATTGTCATTTATTCTTAATATAGAAAAGCCTATTGCGGTACTCAAGTCTATTTCTTATGACTTGTTTTTAAAGTCAATAAATTAGATATGAGCGTATTAAGCTAAAACTAACGGAACTGTGTTCTGACAATTAGTAAGTTTTGATGCATCAGATGTTTAAAAGTATAATTCCTAATTCATCTTTACTTATAAATTCGATGTATAAAGAAGTGAAAAGCTTTAATTGATAATTTTTTATCACTCTTTATGATTAAAGCAAATGATTTCGTAAATTTGCAACTTAAATTTGAACACGCTTCATATTATTGTGTAAAAGTTAAAATTCAGAAAATAAAATGAGTAAAAAATTTACAGAATACTCTCAATTAGATCTATCAAAGGTCAATAAAGATATTCTTAAAAAATGGGACGAGAACGATGTGTTCTCAAAAAGTATGACCGAACGTGAGGATTGTCCATCCTACGTTTTCTATGAAGGACCTCCATCTGCTAATGGAATGCCCGGTATTCACCACGTAATGGCTCGTACTATTAAGGATATTTTCTGTAGATACAAGACAATGAAAGGCTTTCAGGTTAAAAGAAAAGCTGGATGGGATACTCACGGTTTACCTGTAGAGCTTGGTGTTGAAAAAGCATTGGGTATTACTAAAGAAGATATAGGTAAAAAGATTTCTGTAGCAGACTATAATGCAGCTTGTCGTAAAGATGTCATGAAGTACACCAAAGAGTGGGAAGATTTAACTCACCAAATGGGATATTGGGTAGATATGTCAGATCCATATATTACTTATGATAATCGATATATTGAAACCTTATGGTGGCTGTTAAAGCAGTTACATAAAAAAGGATTTTTATACAAAGGGTACACCATTCAACCTTATTCACCAGCAGCGGGTACAGGTTTAAGCTCTCATGAACTGAATCAACCAGGCTGTTATCGTGATGTTAAAGACACAACAACTGTAGCACAATTTGCAATTAAAAATCCAAAGCCTGAAATGAGCGCTTGGGGAGATCCATTCTTTATTGCATGGACAACAACTCCTTGGACTCTTCCTTCAAATACTGCTCTTTGCGTTGGACTAAAGATTGACTATGTAGCTGTTCAAACTTACAATACATATACACAAAAGCCTATTACTGTAATTCTTGCAAAGAATCTAGTAAATACCTATTTTAACTCAAAAGCAGCAGATCTTAATCTTGAAGATTATAAAGAAGGAGATAAGCTAATTCCTTTCAAAATTGTAGCCGAATACAAAGGTGCCGATTTAGTGGGAATGGAATATGAACAACTTATTCCTTGGGTTAAACCAAACGAAGGAGCATTCAAAGTTATTTCTGGAGACTTTGTTACTACTGATGATGGTACTGGTATCGTTCATATTGCTCCAACTTTTGGTGCAGATGATGCTAATGTTGCTAAAGCAGCAGGTGTACCTCCATTGCAATTAATAAGCAAGAAGGGTGAGCTTCGTCCGATGGTCGATTTAACAGGTAAATTCTATAAAATAGATGAACTAGATGAAGACTTCGTAAAGGAAAGAGTGAATGTTGAACTATATGGTGAGTATGCAGGATGTTTTGTAAAGAATGCATACGATCCTAATTTGACTGAAGATGATGAATCTCTTGACATCGCTATCTGTATGATGCTTAAGAAGAATAATCAAGCCTTTAAAATAGAAAAATTTGTTCACAGTTACCCACACTGCTGGAGAACCGATAAGCCTGTATTGTATTATCCTCTAGATAGCTGGTTCATCAAATCAACTGCTTGTAAAGAGCGTATGATGGAATTGAACAAAGAAATCAATTGGAAACCAGAATCAACAGGTACTGGTCGTTTTGGCAAATGGTTGGAAAACTTAAACGATTGGAACTTAAGCCGTTCTAGGTATTGGGGTACTCCATTGCCTATCTGGAGAAATGAAGATGGTGATGAAGAAATATGTATTGAATCTGTTGAGAATTTATACAATGAAATAGAAAAATCAGTAGCAGCTGGATTTATGAAATCCAATCCTTATAAGGATAAAGGATTTATTCCAGGAACATATTCTACTGAAAACTATGATAAGATTGACTTACATCGCCCTTATGTAGATGATATTATATTGGTGTCATCAAAGGGTGAGCCCATGAAACGTGAATTGGATCTTATTGACGTGTGGTTTGACTCAGGTGCTATGCCTTATGCTCAGATCCATTATCCATTTGAAAATAAAGAATTGTTGGATAATAAAGAAGTGTATCCAGCCGACTTTATTGCTGAAGGTGTTGACCAAACTAGAGGTTGGTTCTTTACTTTACATGCTATCGCTACTATGGTGTTTGATACTAAAGCATATAAAAATGTGATATCAAATGGTTTAGTACTCGATAAGAATGGAAATAAGATGTCAAAACGTTTGGGTAATGGAGTAGATCCTTTCCACGCCATTGAGAAATATGGCTCAGATCCCTTACGTTGGTATATGGTAACCAACTCTTCTCCATGGGATAACCTGAAGTTTGATGAAGAAGGAATTGATGAAGTAAAACGTAAATTCTTTGGAACTTTATATAATACTTATTCATTCTTTGCTTTGTATGCGAATGTAGATAACTTTAGGTATCAAGAGGAAGATATTCCAATGAATGAACGTCCAGAAATAGATCGTTGGATTATTTCTGTACTAAACTCCCTGATAAAGGAAGTAGACAAATGCTTGAACGATTATGAACCGACTAAGGCAGGACGTTTGATTTCCGATTTCGTGAATGACAACTTGTCGAATTGGTATGTTCGTCTAAATCGTAAACGCTTCTGGGGTGGCGATTATACAAATGATAAAATCGCTGCTTACCAAACTCTTTATACTTGCTTAGAAGTTGTGTCTAAGTTAATGGCTCCTATATCTCCATTTTATGCAGATATGTTGTACAATGACTTGATGACTATTAAAGTAGGCAAGAATGTAGATTCTGTACACTTAGCTAAGTTCCCAGAGTTTAATGACTCATTAATTGATAAAACTTTGGAAGTCCAAATGCAAATGGCTCAACAAGCTACTTCTATGGTATTAGCTCTACGTCGTAAGGTTAACATTAAAGTTCGTCAGCCACTACAAGGAATTATGATTCCAGTAGTTGATGATGCTCAAAAGGCTCATATTGAGGCTGTGCAAGAACTAATCATGAACGAGGTAAATATCAAAGAGATAAAATTTGTTGATGAAACAGCTGGAGTCTTGGTTAAGCGTGTAAAATGTGATTTTAAAAAGCTCGGACCTAGATTTGGTAAACGCATGAAGAGTGTAGCAGCAGCTATTTCTTCATTAGAACAAAACAAAATCGCTGAACTTGAAAAGTCTGGAAAATTAACTCTTGAACTACCTGATGGTCCTGCAGAGGTTACAACTGCAGATGTAGAAATCTTCAGTGAAGATATCCCAGGATGGTTGGTAGCGAATGAGGGTACTCTAACTGTAGCATTGGATGTAACAATAACCAATGATTTACGTAAGGAAGGTATTGCTCGTGAGTTAGTGAATAGAATCCAAAATTTACGTAAGTCTAAGGGCTTTGAAATAACAGACAAGATAAATATTACATTGTCTAAAAATGAGGCTATAAATGAGGCTGTAAAAGAAAATAAAGCCTATATTTGTAACCAAGTTTTAGGAGAGTCCTTAGAACTAGTTGATAACGTAGAAAATGGAGATGAGTTAGACTTTGAAGATTATGTCTTGTCTATAAAAGTTATCAAGGCTTAGGAGAGACTTTAACACTAACCTTATAAAAATTATACTACCATGGCTGAAAAGAATCGCTATACAGACACTGAACTAGAAGAGTTTCGCTCCATTATAATGGAAAAGCTAGAACTCGCTCAAAGAGACTATGATTTGTTGACAGGAAGTATTAGAGGTACTGACGGAAATAATACGGATGATACTTCACCAACCTATAAAGTCTTAGAAGATGGAGCAGCCACTCTTTCAAAAGAAGAAACTGCTCGTTTAGCTCAACGACAATTAAAGTTTATTCAAGGCTTACAAGCTGCTCTTATAAGAATAAGAAATAAAACTTATGGTATTTGTCGTGTAACTGGAAAATTAATTCCTGCTGAGCGATTAAGGGCTGTGCCTCATGCTACATTAAGTATTGAAGCAAAAATGGATGGAAAAAGAAGAAGATAAATTCATTTAAACTATACAAAAAGTTGAAGGCTATCGAAGCACCTAAAAGCAGGTGATAGCTTTCAACTTTTATTTTTTTTATAATTTCCGAATTCTATTAAATAAAAAGTTAATGGGTAAAAATGCGTCTAAGGGTAAAATAGCTTTATTTACTATTATTTCTGTGTTAATTATTGATCAGATCATAAAGGTATGGGTAAAAACTAGTATGTTTTGGCATGAAAGCCATCGTGTTACAGATTGGTTCCATATTTACTTTACAGAGAATAATGGTATGGCATTTGGCTTAGAGTTTATTGGAAAATTATTTTTAACATCATTCCGAATTGTTGCAGTTATTTTAATCGGTTGGTATTTGTATAAGATTATTAAGCAAGGTAAGAAGACTGGCTATATTGTCTGTTTTTCTTTGATTCTAGCAGGAGCTTTGGGAAATATCATCGATAGTGTTTTTTATGGGGTTCTATTTAGTGAAAGTACTTACTCACAAATAGCTACATTTATGCCTGAAGGGGGAGGATATGCTCCTCTTATGTATGGTAGGGTAGTAGATATGTTCTATTTCCCGATAATTGATACGATATGGCCTACTTGGGTTCCCATGGTAGGTGGCACAAGGTTTGTATTCTTTAGTCCTATCTTCAACTTCGCCGATGCTGCAATTAGCTGTGGAATGATTGCTTTATTGATATTCTACGGCAAATATTTTAGCAAAGCTATTCAGTAATTTGAGATTTTAATTAAAAAGCTTAATTCTATAATGAGCAGATTTTCATCTATTATAAAGTATGTTTCTATAGTTGTTTTATTAATTGTAACAACAAGCTGTGGTCCTCAAAGACCCTCTAATGTGTTACCTCCAGAGAAAATGAAAGCATTTTTATATGATTTTCATATAGCCAAAGCTTTTGGTGATGATGCTGATTACTCTGAGAGATATAATAGAAGTATATATGTAGATGATGTGTATTTAAAGCATGGTATAACCAAAGAGCAGTTCGATTCTTCGATGTCTTGGTATGCTCGTAATTTATCTGATTTAGTAGAAATCTACGATAGTGTGAGAAGTGCAATTGATACAAATAAAGTGATGATAGATGAGCTTGTAGCTTTGCAATATCAAGTACCTTTAGTCACAGCTCCTGGTGATAGTGTAAATATTTGGCCTTGGTATGAGATATATCGTCTTACAGGAACTCCTTTAAATAATAGAGTAACCTTCGATTTACCTGTTGATAGTAACTTTAGAGTAGGAGATCGATTTGAGCTGAATGTACACTTTAATTATGAATATGAGAATCAGCTAGATTCACTAAGTGCTGCTATTATGCAAATGGCTTTATACTTCAATAATGATTCATCGTTGATAGATACTCGAACGATTTATAAATCGGACTTATATCAAATGTCATTACAAGCAGATAGCTTAGGTGAGTTGAAAAACATTAAAGGGTTCATTTATTTACCTCCTCAAGTAAAGGAACAGAGATTATTGGTTGATTCAATTTCTTTGTACCGTTATCATATGCAGCAGAAGGACTCTTTATCACAAGATGTAGATTCAATCCATATTAGTAAACCAGATAGTTTACAACAAGTGATAAAGGAGGTACAGCAAGAGGAATTAAGCTTGGAGAATGAATTACAAATTCAAGAATTAGATTCTGTAAAGCGATAAAAAAGTATAATAGAGAGCAGCTAGTTTTTAGTTGCTCTTTTTATTAGAGTGCACATAGAGACGGACGAGAACAGACATAGAATTAATACAGACTACTGATTGAAAAGTAATTTGAATAATATGAATTCAGGCGTGTCAAATAGGTATTTAAAAGATGAATAATATAAAAGTGATTGCATTTGATGCAGATGATACCCTTTGGGAAAATGAAACGTTCTTTCGAATTGTTGAGGCTAAGTTTTACACTTTACTTGAAGAGTATATCTCTCCTCAGGAGCTGTCTGCAGAGTTGTATAAAACGGAAACAGGCAATTTAGAAATATATGGTTATGGAATAAAGGGATTTATGCTTTCAATGATTGAAACCGCATTGAGAGTTTCTCAAAACAAGGTTAAGGCAGATATTATTGCTCAAATTATAGCTTTAGGCAAAGAACAGCTTGCTGAACCTGTAAAGATTTTGCCTGGTGTAGAGACGGTGTTGAGAAGTTTAAAGGATAAATATAAACTAGTTTTAGCCACTAAAGGAGATTTAGTTGACCAAAAAAGGAAGTTGAATTTATCAGGGTTAAACCCGTACTTTTCTCATGTAGAGATAATGAACGATAAAACCATTCACGAATACAAACAGCTCATAGACGATTTGAATTGCTCTCCTTGTGAGTTTCTGATGATTGGTAATTCTTTGAAATCGGATGTCCAACCGATATTAGAGTTAGGAGGGTATGCCGCTCATATTCCTTTTCATGTAACTTGGAGTCATGAGCAGATTGATAAGCCCATTGAACCAAAACGTTTCGTGGAATTGCATCAGATAGAAGATGTTTTGACGTATATACCCTAAGCTTGTGATGTTGTAGATGTAGGTAATCGTTCGTTTAGGGTTGTACCAAATCCTGTTAGATACTAGCTTGTCTTCTAAATTCGGAGCAGACAATAGCTGTAGCAATAGCCACATTGAGTGATTCAGCAGACTCTTTGTTCATAGGATAATTGGGAATATAGAGTTTGTGAGAAACCAACTCTTGAAGTTCATCGGAAATGCCTTTTCCTTCGTTGCCCATAATAATAAGTCCTTTTTGCTCTAGCTGCTTATCGTATATGTTCTCTCCATCAAGAAATGTCCCATAAATGGGGATATTTGGGTTCTGCTTGATTATCTCGGTGAGCGAAGTATAATGTATCTTTACACGAGCTAATCCGCCCATAGTAGCTTGAATTGTTTTGGTATTATAGATATCTACAGTGTCTTGAGAACAATAAATATGCTCAATACCAAACCAGTCTGCTAAACGTATAATTGTACCTAGATTTCCTGGGTCTTGCACTCCATCTAGAGCTAAACACAAAGAATGCTGCATCGCTTTATTATCTATTTCATATTGGGGTTGCTCAAATAGAGCAATGACTTGTTGTGGCGTTTTCAATGCACTCGCTTTAGATAATTCATCTTGTGTAGCTAAAATAAGTTCTTCGGTATGGTAGTTGGAGTGTTCCTGAATCCAATCTTGAGTTGCTACAAGTAATTTGCAATTAAAGTATCCTATTAGTTCATCTACTAATTTAGGTCCTTCTGCTACAAAGAGTTGGTGTTCCTTCCTATGTTTTTTCTGATCAAGTGATCGAATTAATTTAATCTTAGCTTTACTTAATGACATATTATCGGGTGTTTAGATTTACAAATTTAGGGAATAACAATATGTTTTTCCTAAAATAGAGGTGTTTTATTTCGGTTTGGTTTGATTCTCATATAGTAGATGGGTTAATATTTTATCAAGCAAAAAAGAGGTATTATATTTGTAATCAAATAAAACGAAAAAACAGAATCGCTGTATGCGTAAATATCCATCCTATTTATTTATCCTGTTAGTGGTATTAATATTTGCTTCTTGCTCGACTACAAAGTTTGTTCCCGAGGGTGAGTATTTATTGGATGAAGTGAAGATAACAAGTAATAAGAAAGAACTTAAAACAGTAGATCTGCAACCCTATATCAGGCAGAATCCTAATTCAAAATGGTTTAGTGTGTTTAAGACACCTCTTTACGTGTATAACTTGTCGGGAACAAAACATCCCAATCGCTGGTACAATAAATTCTTTCGAAAGATAGGAGATCCTCCTGTTATTTATAATACATCAGAAGCTGGTCGATCTCAGGATGAATTGCGTAAAGCAGTTCAAAATATGGGATACCTTAGTGCAGAAGTTGATACCCTAACGCACTCAAAAAAGAAAAAGATAAAATTGTCCTATAATATCGTATCGGGTAAACCCTATCTTGTAAGGAACATTACTCGTTTGATAAATGACGCAAAGATAGCTAAGTACCTTGAAGAGGATTCTATTTCATCACTTTTAAAACCTGGAATGAAGTTGGATGTATCGGTTTTGGATAGTGAAAGAGAACGAATTGTTCGAAAACTATCCAATGTGGGGTATTATAAGTTTCACAAAGACTATATTACTTATTCAGCAGATACTGTACTAAATACGTATGAAATAGATTTAACTTTAAATCTACATCCGTATAAAGATAAACTCTCTGATGCCGTATTGACTCATCCTCAATATCGTATAAACAAGGTGGGTTTTATTACCAATTTTGACTTGATGCAATCTTCAGATATACAGTCAATTTCTGTGAATGATTCTTTGCATTACAACAACATGCCCATTTACTATAAAGATAAATTATACTTACGTCCTAAAATTCTAACAGAAGCATCTGCCTTAAAGCAAGGTGAGCTATATAATGCTTCGGATGTTCAGCGGACTTATAGTAATTTTGGAAGGCTGGGTGCACTTAAATATACAAATGTTCATTTTGCAGAAAATGCATCGGATAGTACTCTGTTGAATGCTTATGTCTTGCTGACTAGAGCTAAGGATAAATCTGTCTCTTTTGAAATTGATGGCACAAACTCAGCAGGTGATTTAGGTGCAGCAGCCGCTGTTTCTTTCCAACATCGGAATCTGTTCAAAGGGTCTGAAACTTTTAATGTCCGGCTAAGAGGGGCTTATGAAGCAATATCCAATTTACCAGGATATAACAATAAAAACTATACAGAATATGGTGCGGAAATGAATATCAATTTCCCTCGATTTCTCTTCCCTTTTGTATCTTCTGATTTTAAGAAAAAGATACGTGCTAGTACCGAGTTTGGTATACAATACAACTATCAAATTCGTCCAGAGTTTTCACGAATTCAGGCGTCGAGTAACTGGAGTTATAAGTGGCAGAAGAAGTTGGGTCAACAATTTAGAATTGATTTACTAGATATAAATTACCTCTATATGCCCTCTATATCAGATAAGTTTAAAAATGATTATCTCGATGGAGAGAACAACTATATCTTAGAATATAACTATAAAGATCGATTAATACTTGGAACAGGATTTCACTACACCTACAATAGTGCTCGTTTTGTGGGCTTAGGACAGCAGACAAATTTAGATTCTTACACCATACGTTTTGGGATAGAATCAGCTGGTAATTTATTGTATGGATTATCTAACTTAACAAATGCGAGTAAGAATGGTGATGGAGAATACAAACTGCTTAGTATTCCTTATGCCCAATATTTGAAGGGAGACTTTAGCTTCGCTCGTAATATAGTAGTAGATGAGCGAAACTCTTTTGCTTTTCATGTGGGAGTAGGTATTGCATATCCTTATGGTAATGCAGGGGTTATTCCTTTTGAGAAAAGGTACTTTTCAGGTGGAGCTAATAGTGTTAGGGGTTGGTCAGTGAGAGGATTGGGACCAGGTTCTTTTGCAGGTGATGGAAACTTTTTAAATCAGTCTGGTGATATAAAGTTGGATGTTAATCTAGAATATCGTACTAATCTATTTTGGAAATTGCGAGGAGCTGTATTCGTTGATGCAGGGAATATATGGACGATTCGTGAGTATGATACACAACCAGGTGGTCAATTTAAATTTAACGAGTTTTATAGGCAGATAGCTATTTCATATGGTTTGGGTTTAAGGTTTGATTTCGACTTTTTTGTTGTTCGCTTGGATGGTGGTATGAAGGCTATCAATCCCGAATTTAAAAGTGGTAAAGAGCGGTACCCTATTATTAATCCTAAGTTCGGTAGAGACTTTGCGTTCCACTTTGCTGTTGGATATCCATTTTAGAGTAATATACAGAACAGAAAAGGGGAGTATTTTAAATGCTCCCCTTTTCTATATCATAAATTTATTGCTTGAGTAAATTAAGCTATTGGCTTTCGTATTCTACTATGCTTATTCCTTCCACTATCCAGAGCCTTACCCATTAAATAATCAATAGAATATTTTCCTGGACCTGTTATTAATAAAATAAGGAATAGGACTAGATAGATAAATGCTAATTCTTTAGTGGCAAACGGATCATTACTATGCACCATAAAATAAGCAACGCCCATAGTAGTAATCATAGGTAAAGTAGCTAGCCTAAACAAAAACCCCAATATAAACCCTATAGAGCAAATAAGCTCTGCAAAAATAGCCAAAATTAATGATGAACGACTTGAAATACCCCATGGGTCGGGAAACGTATTTTGAAGCAGTTCAAAGTTGTTCCATTTTTCCAATCCGTGTTTCAAAAATAAAAAGCCTATAATTACTCGTAATAGGAGTAAGAGGAAACTTAATTCTTTGCTGTTATACTTGTGTGGAAGTATAATGTCTAGTAGATGGTTCATAATAGTTTGTGGTTTCTGAGATATAATTATCAAAACTATAAATAGTTATGAAATAAAGCAATAGATATTTTATTTTTTTAATAGTCCTAGCTCGGCTATACTACATACATCTTTATAGTTACTCGATTCGTGAGGTATAAGTTTGATATATCTAGCCGATACCTCCTTTGGGAAATGTAATTCTTGAGGTATAGGATTGTTTTTAATATTACTAAACTCTTCATGATCATATATGATTGTCCAGTTAGTTTTGTCTTTGCTAACAGATAGACTATACTTTGAAATATGATTTAAAGCTTTGTAGGCTGGTGTATATATAAAACCTCCAAATAGTTCCTCTTTTCCTAAGTCTATGAGGATCTCTTGTCCTACTATTAGGGTGTCGGCGGTAGATATGTCTTTATCTGTAACCTGACTTAAAGGGACATCCATACAGGTGGCTTTCCATAATTGGCTATCGTATTCATTAATTACTCTTGAAGCTGTTGTTTTCTCTGCTGGAGGGCAGTAAAAAGCGCCAAGTTTGGAGATATAGACATTTCCTCTTGCTTGAAGTATAGATAACCTTAACTTTTCTACTTTGACATCTTGAGGTAGTCTAATCAGTCTTTTATATCCTATCGTGGTTCCTTCCGCAATTTGTACCCACTCACCATCAAACTTTCCTTCAATTTCAAATTTTTCGATACGCTGTCCATTACTGATGTCTTCTTGGATGAGAAGTGTGTTGATGTTTTCCTCATTCTCTAGATGGTATCGGATGGAATTTCCTTCGCTCACCTTATGCTTTACAGTGGGATTGGCTACTAAGTTATGCTCTAAATAGGTTTGTATGTAGTTTGAAAAATCATACAATCTACTAGCATCACTTTGGCTAATCAAACCCTCTGTGTTGGGTGGTATATTTAAAAGAAGAACGGAATTTAAACCCACCGATTGAAAGTAAATATCAACTAATTGGTTGACTGATTTTACTTGGTGGTCTTCTTCGGGATGATAAAACCATCCTGGGCGAATTGAAACATCCACTTCAGATGGGTACCAGAATAATTCATTCGCTTTCGCTAAAAGCTCTCTACTACCCAAATCTTTGGAAACATCATCAATACCCAATGATGAATTTACTTTTTTAGCACGGGCATAAGAAGATGGAACAAGAGGAGTAACGCTCCATTCTGTAGTTCTTCCCAATCCACTTTCGTTTCCTACCCACCTTACATCATCTCCCATAATAGCTGTTACTGCCCGAGGTTGAAGTTGTTTAATAGTTGATAAGATACGTTCCCAATCATAAGTTTGAACTTTCCCATTGGGCCCTTCGCCATTGGCTCCATCAAACCATACTTCGTAAATATCTCCGTATTGAGTGAGCAGTTCGGTAAGTTGTTGAATAAAGAAGTCGTTGTATTCATCTGTGCCGTAGCAACTAGCATTTCTATCCCAAGGAGATAGATAAACTCCAAACTTGAGCCCGTATTTATCGCAGGCCTCTTTTAAATCTCTTACCACATCACCTTTCCCGTCTTTCCAAGGAGAAGAAGCCACAGAATGACGAGTAGTCTTTGTGGGCCAAAGGCAGAATCCATCGTGGTGTTTAGCTGTCAATAGAGCCATCTTGAAACCACTGTCTTTTAATACTTTTACCCATTGTTCTGCATTTAGTTTCTGAGGATTGAAAAGAGAAGGATCTTCTTCTCCAGTACCCCATTCTCTACCTGTAAAAGTATTGATTCCAAAGTGTAAGAATGCGGTTAGCTCCATTTGTTGCCATTCAAGTTGAGTAGGTGATGGAACTAGGCGTGAAGCCATGTCGATTTTTTCTTCAAGATTTGTCGACGGAGGGAACTCCAAGTGTTTTTCGTAGGATTTCCCTTTCCCTATACTACAGCCGCTTAGGAGTAGACCTAAAGCTGCAATAGGTACTATGCAATTTTTCATTTTATATAGTGAGTTTTTATATAGATTATCTATTTAACAAAGATAAATAAAATTATCTTTTTATTTATAGGTATAGGCTTTAGTATCTTTAAATAAAGAAGGTGTTCTACTTCTTTTTAGATTTTTATAAAAATGCCACTCTTATCATTAGACTTTTATTACATCTATAAAAGGCTTTGATCTCATCTTCGTGCGATAGTCTTTCATACATTCGCAATGTAAATGAATGAACGTTAGAGATTGATCAGAAACATCCTTTATTAGTAAAAATATTTACAAGTATTGAGAACAATATAAAGGACAACTTGGTTATTATTAGTGAATATACATCCTGTTTTGTCATAGAAATGTATTATTATCTTATTCTATAGGGATGAAATAGTCGTTTGTTTTCATTTTTCCTTTCTTGAATGGATACTTTTATATATTTTATTTATAAAATTGTATCAGCTAAAAGATTAAAGAATAAAATTAGTACAAAATTTAGACTAAAATAGAAAGAAATCTCGACCTAATTACATACCATAATGTATAAAATCGAGAATCGATATAAGTTGAATTTTTAAAACAATGTTTAATAGTAATAGAACAATGAAGAAAGTTATGATTTTATGTGCTGCAATATTTACATTAGCAGCATGTGGCGGTGGTGCCAAAAAAGCAAATGATGGTGAAGTTTTCTCAACTGAAGAAGTAAAAAACTTTATCGACGAAACCTCTAAAGGAGCAGCTGATTTTTCTAAAGAACAATGGGCTAAATTAGAAGCAGAATACAATGCTTTGTTACAAAAAGCTGATGAAGCTGGTGATAAGTTGACTCAAGAAGAAAAAGATGCTTTAAATCAAATGAAAGAAACATTTGAAGCAAAGAAACAAGCTGCTAAAGAAGCTTTAGAATCTGCTAAGGAATCAGGTGCCGACATGGTTGATGAAGCACAAGAAGCAGTTGAAGGTCAAGTAGAAGCTGCATCAGATGCTATCGATAAAAAGGTAGAAGAATCAAAAGAAGCTGTTGCAAAGAAAGCTGAAGAAGTAAAGAATGCTACAGGTAATAAGATTGATGACGTGCAAAATGCTACAGGCAAAAAGATTGACGATGCACAAAAAGCTGCAGACAAGAAATTGGATGACGCAGCTAAAAAACTTTTGAAATAAAAATTAGTTGAATAGTCTATGATAAGCAACCTATGGTTGGCAGCTGCCAATTGTAGGTTGCTTTTTTTATGTCAATTTTTAAATAATAGTATTTTTTATAAACAAAACTGGAGATATTGCATTTATATAGATGGTTATTTTATAATAAATCAAAACTATTTATTCGATAATTATTAATTACACAATTTATGAAGAAAGGATTAATTTTGAGTTTGGCTTTAGCCTCTGCAACTATTGCTTTGGCTCAAGAGAGTAAGGAAGATAATAAGCTATGGACCATCAAAGGGGTAGCCGGTATCAACGCTTCGCAAACCTCTTTTGTAAACTGGTCTGCTGGTGGTGATAACACAGTATCATTGAATGGCTTTTTTAATATCGGTGCCCATTATAAAAAAGGAAAATATATTTGGGATAACGATTTATCTACCGAGTATGGAAATACGTATACCAAGACTCATGGGTGGGTAAAGAGTGTAGATAAACTAGAGATTTCTACTAAGTTTGGTTGGGAAATGGCTTCTAAGTGGTATCTAAGCTCATTAGTAGATTTCAAAACTCAATATGGTAAGGGGTATAAAAACCCAGATGATGCCAATTATATTTCTAAAATCTTTGCTCCAGCATATTCTAATGTATCTGTGGGTTTTGATTATAAGCCTGTAGATTACTTCTCTCTTTATATGTCTCCTATTACAGCCAAGATGACTTTTGTAGCTGATACTTATTTGTCTGATCTAGGTGCTTTTGGCGTTGATCCTGGAGATAGATTTAAAATTGAACCAGGTGCTTATGTTAAAGCATCGTTCACCAAAGAAATCATGAAAAATGTTACTCTGATATCAAAACTAGATTTGTTTACTGCTTATGATAAAAGCTTTGGTAATATTGATGTGAATTGGGAAAATGTGATAAACATGAAAGTAAATAAGTTTATTAGCGCTAATATCCATGCAAACCTATTATATGATGATGATATCAAAAGATATGATGGAGATGGTAAAAGGCTAGGAGGTGCTCGTGTTCAATTCAAAGAAATGATAGGAGTGGGACTTTCTTATAACTTTTAAAATAGTATATTAACTCAAACGAAAGCTGTCTTTGTAGGCAGCTTTTTTTATGTCTAAACTCTATAAATTCAAGAATGGGGTTCTTTTTGGATAGAGTTTTATGTTGTGTCATAAATAATTCCAGACTTAAATTGAAGGTTAGAGGTTGAGATCTATGTGTATGAAATCAAAAAACAATGTTTCGAAATCGGAATGTATTTCAATGTACATTTATTGTCCAAATACGCTTTAGCGCTAGTTCTCTTCTTTAGTTATAAAAAATTAGAGGCTATATATTTTACTATATAGCCTCTAATATAATCTTCCTATGAATTATAAACACTTAAAAACACTCAACTTTAAATAGGAATAAAAAGATATGATTTATTTAATTATAACTTGCCAAGTTTATTCTTTAAATCGAATTCTGTTAGATTTTAGCTCTTGTTTAAATGTTTAATAAGTTAAATATATATAAATATAATAGATTTATAGTATCTGTTACTTATTTAATAAGCTTATTTTAGTGTGCATTATTCACTTTTAGGTTGATACAAAATTGATTTTTATATTCTTATTTGTTGCTTTATGGGAAAATCAAGTAAAGTTTACAAAAGTAAAAGCACCGAGAGATGTGCATATCTCTCAGTGCTTAGTCGCATTATGAAAATGCAAGGTTTCCATTATGGCTATGAATTAGTTCGTTCGTATTTTCATATCCTGCATGAAAACCATCGCTATAGCCATTAAAGAAGCCTCTTTTGTAATGTTCGCTATCTGATTTTGCTTCTGCGTCATAATTATCTACACATCCATCACTGAATCCTACTGCATAACCATCGTTATAACCTCTGTTATACATCTCTGTTTCATTAGTTTTTACATTTTTCATCATAGTTACAAAATTTTAGTTAGACACGTTTCTTATATTTCGTTAGGACTAATATCAAGAAATATTTCTCTATTAACAACTGTTTAGTGAAATATTTCTCTAATTTGTTTAGTTAAAATGTTTTTACTATGTAATTTGCTATGTGTAGGTGCCATAAAGTGCCATTTTAAGTCCTTTTTAGTTGAAATGAATTTTGAATAGCTGTAAATAATTAAATGTGTTTTTAATCTTTCTGAGCTTATTTATTCCGTGTTTTCTGTTTGAGATACTCTACGATGATCACTAAATAAGCATAGGATAGTTGGTTTCGAATTCTTTCGATAGATCTATTTTATTGGATTATCCCTGTGGTGGCAAAATGATTTAGCTACTTATTTGTCTGATTTTGCTATCCCGAGAAATCAAAATATAGTATATTGGAGAAATAAATCCTTAATGATAGGTTTCTATTTAAATAATTGTTGGGACTTTATAGAAAGTATAGTAATTTGCCCTTGTTTAGAAGAGTTTAGTAAAAGTGTGGATATGTAATCTCTCCTTATTATATAGCGAATAAGCTATTTTGTTGTCTGGAGGGAGATGTTTTAGATTTGATTCATCAAGAAAAGGCTTTTAAACCTTAAAAAACGAATTATTCTAAAATCTGATCTATAAAAAATGAGAAGGTGTAACAGAAAATACTATATTGCATGAATATTAATCTACTTAAAACTAATAATACTATGAAAGATTGTACGACTATCATTAAAATAGCCGAAGCAGGCTGTGCCGATGCCCAATATGAGTTGGGGTTGAGGTACTCTTACGGGAAAGGAGTTACAAAGAATTATAAAGAAGCCTTTAATTGGTTCGTGAAATCGGCTAAACAAGGGAATGTGATGGCTCAAAACGGTTTGGGCGTTTTGTATAGTAGTGGCAAAGGTGTAGAATTAAACTATAAAAATGCTGCTCGCTGGTATAAAAAGGCAGCCGAATTAGGCGATCCTTATGCCCAGTTTAATCTAGCAGTGCTGTATAAAAACGGATTAGGTGTTCCTCTTAATTTGGAAGAAGCTCTTGATTGGTTTAGAGAAGCTGCAATACAAGGAGATCCTGCTGCTCAAAACAATTTAGGAATCATGTATAAAAAAGGTGAAGGAGTTGAAGTAAACTACGAAAAAGCTTTTCATTGGTTCAAAAAAGCTGCTGAGCAAGGTGATGTTAAAGCTGAAGCAAATTTAGGTGAGATGTACGAAGATGGCTTGGGTGTGAAGTGTGATTTGGAGAAGGCCTATGCGTGTTATCAAAATGCTGCTGCAAAAGGTAGCCCGAAAGCTAAAGATAAGTTGGAAATATTAATGGCAGAAAAGTAATTAGTAAGTCAATTTTATATAGTAAAGGAGAATGAGTTTTATAGCTTATTCTCCTTTTGTTTTTTAGTCTGCCTTGATTTCATTAATATCCACCAATTTATTTACAATAGCATAAATAGTTAGTCCTGAAGCACTATGAATTTGAAGCTTCTTACTAATATTTTTCCGGTGCGTATTGACAGTGTGAATGGATAAAAACAGATGTTCGGCAATTTCTTTATTAGTCATTCCTTTTACCACACACACCACAACTTCTTTTTCTCTATCTGTTAGTGTTTCTTGGTCATCATCTGTGTCGTCATCCAATACTAAGTCGTGTATGGTATCACCTATTTTAGCCAAAGAATCAAATAATTCGATATGGGCATCATAGTTGTTGACAACATCAGGATTGGTATAGGTAGTAGAAAGTGCAATTACTTTAATTCGCTTTTCATCTTGCTTATTGTGGAATTCTTCTATATCAAAGAAACCTTCGAAATAGGGGTTTATAATAAGAACATCTACTGGCTGAGTCCTAATGCAATCATCTAATGCAGTAAGTGAGCTAAGTTCTACTGCTTGTATATTGAGTTTAGGTAAACGTTTAAGAGCTGTAAGAAGGCCAGATCGTACAATTACAGATTGGTCTGCAATAGCTATAAATATCGTATCCCTAGTTTTCATTCTTTAAAATTTTCCGTTCATAATCAAGCACCAAAGGAGTAAATAAATAATCTTCTACTTTGCAATGCCATTCTAAACCACTTTCACAATTATAGATATCTAATAGGGCAGAAGTAAGTAAATAATTATCTACATCCTTGGGGGTGTATTTAATGATAATTTGCTTTAGCTCTGTAAGTCTTTGTCCTACCAAATCATGATGTTTAGAATAGGTTTTTATCTTATAGTGAGGTGTAACCCTTCCTTCCAAAAGATCTTCCACGTACGAAAAAACTGTTCTATCTTCATAATCCATATGTTTGCTTATTTCGTACATATACTCGTCAAAGGCACGGATAATGAGTTGTGCTACTTTGTCTTCGGATGTAGAAATAGCCCTTACTAGTTTAGAACGAATATCTGGTAGTAAATAATCCAGATAATAAACATGCGTTTGTCTTAAATAATTAACGAGTGAGAGTATAGACAAGTCTTTGTAATCGGAGTCTATACTAGAGAACCCGTCAGCCACAAAGTTTACAACAGCTAAAAAAGTATTGCAATGCACGCCATTTTCTAGACAAACTTCTGAAACCGTTCGGTCTCCAAAACCCAAAGATATTCCAAAGCATCCTACTACTTGGAGTAAGGCGTCGTCTCCACTAATGAGTAGCGCCATTTTATCATTAGGGTTGTATGTTGTTATTTGTTCCATTCCGATAGATTTAATTGATCTCTGCTAACAAAGTAACACATTATTTGGTCATATTGCAATCACTATTCTTGGGTATTTAATGATAATTATTGATTCTATCATGCTTTTATTGGAATAGTTGTTTCTTATAAGTATTTCTGACTTCGTTTTCTGGGATGGGTTTCCATGGGCTAGAATAATTGTGAATCCCAATACGGCTAATCCAGCCAATAAATAATGTGAGATTTTCATAATTAAATAATTTAATATTAAACAATACCTTTTTTATCGAAAACAGGAGTTCAACTTCAAATTGAAGTCTCATTGTTTTTTGTTTGATGTAAAAATAAGTATTGAACAATACATCACACTATCTATTTTGGGACAAGAAATATCGAATATGTGCAGGGATGCTATTATTTAACAATTAAATATTAAAAGTGAGTATAAATATGTATTAAAATTCCATATCTAGCTATTTTGCTGTATAAATATAGGTAAAGGGTTTTGCTATGTTGAATGAAATGAGTTTAGAACCGAGAGTTTTTTCACTCGACTGTGAAAGGTGTTTCTATACATTTAAATGGAGATTAAGATTATGACACCGACATGATGATACGATGACACCGACATGATGATACTTTGACACCGATAAAAGAGTCTTATGACTAAGTTATCCAATAAGTTGTTGAATAGGATAGGTGAGAAGATACAGAAATAGAAGATTTTGATGATAATGAGATAATGTATAAATATAACAATGCGAGATGCTTTTTTTAGGCATCTCGCATTATGACAGAGAAGAATTTTATTTTTTTATTTCAGGGAAGTCCGAAGGATAGTTGATGATTTGTGAAACACCATTTAAAGTCCGTATCCATGTTTTGAAATCATCTTTACCCTCGGTGATTTCTATGATTCTGGCTCCATTGCCCGTTAGATTATTGTACACAGTTTCTCCTCCAGAGTATCTTCCGTAGGCAAGGAGTACATTATGCCACTTTGTGCAAAAATCGTTATCGTGATCATGGCCCACAAAGATTCCTTTTATATCATCCTGTTCTTTTATTGTACTAAACAAACCCGAATTGAGCTGTGGACAACAGATGTCTTCTTTGAAATTGCCTTTTAATTGATCTTTCACTTTTAGAGTAGCTTCCTTAAATTCGGGAGTTGGGATGTGGAAGAACGCCAAAGAGAATAGGGGCTTGTTATTGTTTTTTTTCGTAAACTGCTGACTTGTTTTTCGGTACCAATTGATTTGGTCTAATTTGATATAATCGTATCCTTCAATCCCTTTGATTTGAGAATAGCTATGAGAATCAAATACATAGAATACAGCAGATGTCTTTTTAGAATCGCTAGCTTTTATTTCTAGTAGATAATTGGTTACACCCGATAGGTTTTTTGTAGTACTTGTGAGGTTGTAGGGTACCTCTTTAATCAGTTTTAATAGCTCTTCCCTAGAAAAACCCTGCTCATCATCGTGATTGCCATAAGTTATTGCGAGAGGAATCTTTCGAGAAGAAAGAGCATACATCACAGTAAGCATACTCTTATCTCCAGGTTTTCCAAAAATAAGATCGCCTGTAACCATAATTAAATCAGGCTCTTCTAGATCTATTATTTTAAGAATGCGTTCAAGAGCTTTCTCAGAACTCTTGTCTTGATAAACATAGTGGATATCGGTCAATTGAACGATTTTGAACTTCCCGTTTTTGTTAAATTGCAAGGTCGGTTGTTTGGCTTCAGCCCCAAAAGAGGAGAGTAGTAAACCAAGAATAAGTAGAATCTGTGAGTAAATCTTCGTATGTGTTTTCATAAAAAGCTTATTATTAGTATTTCTGAATATTTCAAAGATACAGTCTTTTTATGGGTTTGGCTTATTATGCTGATAAATATTCGGTTGAAAATTGTTCTTTTTTCTGTATATTTGAGATTGTTAAAAATATCGGGATATACCTTATTTCTCCTCATCAGAGGGGAGCTAGTGGCTTACTCGATTATATTTCAATAGGTCAAAGGGTTATCTCTCTCTATGGAGAGCTATAAATCTTATTCGGCCCTTAAAAAATGAAGTAATGGATTACAAATTATTAGTTCTTGATGTAGATGGTACGCTTTTAAATGAAGAAGGTGTAATAAGTAAGCGTACTCTGGCTGCTCTTCGTAAAGCACAGCAGATGGGTGTTGTTATTGCTTTGGCTTCAGGTAGACCATTGCATGGATTGCTACCGATTGTCCAACATCTAGACTTAGATAAATATGGTGGTTATATATTAGCTTATAATGGTGCTCAAATATTGAATGCCAAAACGGATAAAATAATTCTTTCCCAATCTATCGAGAAAGAGGTGTTTCCGTTTATCGAGAAAGAAGCCAATAAGCACAATATGGCAATCTTTACTTATAATGAATCTCAGGTGCTTACGAATGATGCTTCCAATCCTTATATTATAAAAGAAGCTCGTATTAATAATATGGAGGTACAAGAATTTAAACCTCTATCTCTAGCCATAGATTTTAATCCTTACAAATGCATTATGGTAAATGATGACCTTTCAGAAATAATGAAGTTGGAGGAAGAATTTAAGATGAGACTAGATGGGGTAATGAATGTTTTTCGTACCGAACCCTATTTTTTGGAAATAGTACCCGAGTTGATAGATAAATCCAATGCACTAGGTGTACTTCTTGAAACTTTACATATTAGTGCAAAAGAAGCTATCGTGATAGGAAATGGAGTAGCTGATTACTCTATGATTCAGATGGCTGGCTTGGGTGTAGCTATGGGAAATGCTACTGATTCAGTAAAGAGATGTGCTGATGTAGTTACAGAAAGCAATAATGAAGATGGCATTGCACTCATTGTAGAAGAGTACATTCTCTCTCAAGTAAGTGTTGCTGATATCAACTTAGAACTTCTCAATGAAAGAGGAAAGCATGCACTTATGGGTAACCTCGGTATTCAATATACTTATGCTGCCGATGGTAGAATTGAAGCCACAATGCCTGTTGATGAGCGAACACGACAACCTTTTGGTATCTTGCACGGTGGTGCTACATTGGCCTTGGCAGAAACCATAGCTGGTTTGGGGTCGATGGTTATTGTAGAGCCCGATGAGATTGTAGTAGGAATGCAAGTGAGTGGTAATCATATCTCTTCTGCACACGAAGGTGATACCGTACGTGCCGTAGCAACGATTATTCACCGAGGAAGATCTTCACATATTTGGAATATTGATGTATTTACTTCAACAGATAAGCTCGTTTCGTCCATCCGTGTAATGAATAGTATTTTAAAGAAAAGATGATCCAGATAAACGACGAACATCTTTATATTCTAGATCAACTTATTGCGAAGAAGCAACTCTTTGCCGCCTATAAGATGCCCCAATCTGATACTTGGCATTTTGTAATGCAAGAGTCTGGTCATCCTCAGTTGCTTACAGATTTGTCTCAACTAAACGAGGAGGAGGGGTATGTGATAGCCCCTTTTCAAGTTTCTGAAGGCTTGCCCATTGTGTTACTTCATATAGATAGAAGAACTCTTCCTAGCCGAGAGGAGCTTGAAAAGTATCCGATAAGAACACTACCTACAGAAAAGGTAGAAGACTTTTTATTGGAGGGAGAGATGAAACAAAAATACAAAGATTGTTTTGATTCCTTTATGCAACCATTGCAGGAAAATACGATGGCTAAGCTCGTTTTGTCAAGACATCGTGTTCAGAAAAAAGAGAAAGATTTATCTCTGGCAAAAGCCTTTGAAATGGCTTGTAATAGTTACCCCAATGGATATGTTTACTTGGTGCATACTCCACAAACAGGAGTTTGGATGGGTAGTACGCCCGAGATTATTCTTGCTGGTAAAAAGCAATATTGGCAAACAGTAGCTTTGGCCGGTACCAAACCTTATGTAGAAGGTAAAGCTCCTCTGTGGGATGCAAAAAACAGAAGAGAGCAAGATTTAGTAGCTCAGTATGTTCAGCATCAGCTGAATGCCTTTGGAATTGAACCAGAGATTGAGGGTCCTGTTAATATTAAGGCTGCTCAAGTGGTTCATCTTGTGTCTCATTTCTCGTTTCAGCTTGAGCAGAATAATAGATTAGGAGATTTATTAAAACTACTACATCCTACACCAGCAGTTTGTGGACTACCTAAGGAAGAAGCCTATCGTTTTATCTTAGAAAATGAGCATCACAATCGTAAATATTATTCTGGTTTTATCGGTGAGCTTTCTCCTTATGAAACCACTAATTTATTTGTTAACTTAAGGTGTATGCAAATTCATTCAAAAAGTTATACCTTGTATGCTGGTGGAGGATTATTATCCTCTTCTATACTTGATGAAGAATGGCAAGAGACTGAAAATAAAATGCAAACGATGAGGGCTCTTTTGCAGTGAAACCCTATAATAATTGAGGAGTAATGTATTCAGATAAAAAAAATATTCAAGAATTAGTAGCTTTACTTGAGGCTCATAAAGTGCGAAAGATAGTACTGTGTCCTGGAAGTAGAAATGCACCTATTGTGCAGACGATAGTGAATCATTCGTATTTTAGTTGTACTTCTGTTACAGATGAGCGTAGTGCTGCATATATTGCTTTAGGACTGGCTTTGAATGGAGGAGAACCTGTGGCTGTATGTTGTACCTCGGGAACAGCATTGCTTAATATGCACCCAGCTGTAGCTGAGGCTTATTATCAGCAGGTACCTCTAGTCGTAATTTCAGCCGACCGACCAGAAGCTTGGATTGGACAGATGGATGGACAAACGATTCCTCAGCCCAATGCTTTTGGTAAATTAGTGAAATCATCTGTCAATCTCCCCGAAGTAAGAAGTGATGAAGATAAGTGGTATTGCAATCGCTTAGTTAATGAAGCTCTGCTCGAACTTTATCATCATGGGAGAGGACCAGTGCATATCAATGTACCGATTTCTGAACCTCTCTTTGATTTCAACACGACAGAATTACCTTCAGTTCGAGTGATAACTCGCTATGAGGGGCTAAATATGTACAATAGAGAGTATGATGATTTAATAGAAAAACTCAATGGATACTCCAAACGTATGATGATTGCTGGTCAGCAAATGATGATTTATATGTTTGAAAAACGTACAGGGAAAGCTTTACAAAGAAACTTTGTGTGGCTATCAGAGTATTTAAGCAATAAAACAACACCAGGTCAATCGATTACTAATTTTGATGCCTTACTCTATACCTTAGAAGAGAAAGAACTACCTAGGTATCAACCCGAATTGGTCATTACATACGGTGGGCATGTGGTCTCAAAGCGATTGAAGAACTTCTTGCGAAAATATCCGCCTAAGGAACATTGGCATGTATCAGCAGATGGAGAGGTAGTCGATTTATTTGGTAGTCTAACTACGATAATCGAAATCAGTCCATTTGAGTTCTTAGATCGTATCGCACCTTATTTATTAGATGTGAAGCCAGATTATACCCAACTTTGGGAGAGTAAATCGAAAACAATAAAAGAACCTGAGCTTACTTACTCTAGCTGTGGAGTGATTGGTCAGCTAATGAAAACGATGAGTACGCCTTCCGTTTTGCATCTAGCAAATAGTTCGGCTGTGCGCTATGCTCAACTTTTTAAATTACTACCCGATGTGGATTTATGTTGTAATAGGGGTACAAACGGAATAGAAGGTTCACTTTCTACAGCAATAGGCTATTCACTAGCTTCGGATAAACTCAACTATGTGGTAATTGGAGATTTGAGTTTCTTCTATGATATGAATGCTATTTGGAGTGCAAATTATGGCTCTAATCTTCGTATCCTATTACTGAATAATGGAGGAGGAGAAATATTTAAAGCTCTGCGCATGAACCTAACAGGAAAATCGGAGAAGTATGTTAGAGCTACTCATACCACGAAAGCAGAAGGTTGGGCCAAAGAAAGAGGATTTGAATATCTATCGGCCCAGAATCAAGAAGAGCTGGATCAGGTTTTATCAGCTTTCAATGATCCGAATATCAATCAAACAAAACCTATGTTTTTAGAAGTATTTACAGATACCGATAAAGACGTAGCCGATTATAAATCATATTATCATTCATTAAAAAACAAATAGAGATATGTCTACTAAAAGAGAATGGAAAACTATTAAGGAATACGAAGATATTCTTTTTGAATTTTACAATGGGATTGCTCGAATAACTATAAATAGAGAACGTTACCGTAATGCATTTACTCCACAAACCACATGGGAGATGAGTGATGCCATGCGCATTTGTCGTGAAGAACAAGCTATCAATGTGATTGTGTTTACTGGAGCAGGTGATAAAGCATTTTGCTCGGGTGGAGATCAAAATGTAAAAGGTAGAGGGGGATACATTGGAAAAGATGGCGTACCTCGTTTGAGTGTACTTGATGTGCAAAAGCAAATTCGTTCAATTCCTAAACCTGTAATAGCTGCTGTAAACGGGTATGCTATAGGGGGTGGTCATGTATTGCACGTAGTATGCGATTTATCTATTGCTTCAGAAAATGCTCGATTTGGACAAACTGGTCCTCGTGTAGGTAGCTTTGATGCTGGTTTTGGAGCTTCTTACTTAGCTAGAGTAGTGGGTCAGAAGAAAGCACGTGAAATTTGGTTCTTATGTCGCCAATACGATGCACAACAAGCACTAGATATGGGTTTGGTTAATACAGTAGTACCTTTAGAACAGCTCGAAGATGAGTATGTAAAATGGGCAGAAGAAATGATGCTACTTAGTCCGCTTGCTCTTCGTATGATCAAAGCGGGATTGAATGCAGAACTAGATGGTCAATCGGGTATTCAAGAATTGGCAGGAGATGCTACATTACTCTATTATTTAACAGACGAAGCACAAGAAGGAAAGAATGCTTTCTTAGAAAAACGTAAACCAAACTTTGATCAATATCCTAAATTTCCCTAAATTAGACACATTAGAGAAAAGTGAGTTTTATATATGTCTATAAAAATTAAAATACTACCTCAGTTGCTCCATTTTAAGCAACCAGCAGGTACATCAAGAGGAGTATATACTATACGGAAAGTGTGGTATATACTCCTTTCCAATGCAGCCAATCCTGAGTTGTATGGTTATGGAGAGTGTGCACCCTTGCCCGATTTAAGCTGTGATGCCCTGCCCGATTATGAAGATAAATTGAGGTTCTTTGCTCAAGAATTTACAGAAAGAAATAATTTTGATTGGGAAGAGTTGAGAAATTATCCTTCTATGTTGTTTGGTTTCGAAACTGCTTTACAACATTATCAAAGGCAGTCTTTGCAACTGTGGGATACACCCTTTGCTCGAGGTGAAGAAGGTATTCCTATAAATGGATTGATCTGGATGGGCTCTTATGAAAAGATGTATCAACAAATTCAGGAGAAAATAAGGAAGGGTTTTCGCTTGATCAAACTAAAGATTGGTGCAATAGACTTTGAGGAGGAGTTACGATTACTAACTTATATTCGTGAACATTTCTCTAAAGAACAAATGGAACTGCGAGTAGATGCTAATGGAGCTTTTAGTACTACTGATGCTCTTTCAAAATTAGAAAGATTGGCTCAGCTAGAGATACATTCTATTGAGCAACCCATAAAAGCAGGTCAGTGGAAAGAAATGGCTAGGCTAACTGCTCAAACTCCTTTACCGATTGCTTTGGACGAAGAATTGATAGGAATAAATACCTTAGACGAGAAAAAAGCTCTTCTAGATATGATTCGGCCTCAATATATTATCTTAAAACCTTCATTGCATGGAGGTATAGTAGGTTGTGAAGAGTGGATTAAGGAAGCTGAAGCTCGAAATATAGGTTGGTGGATCACCTCTGCCTTAGAATCAAATATAGGATTAAATGCTATTGCTCAGTGGACAGCAACACTTCATCCTACACTACCTCAAGGCTTAGGCACCGGTATGCTCTTTGAAGATAATATTGATATTCCCCTTGAAATACGTGAAGATCAGCTCTGGTTTAATCCCAATAAACCTGATACAATTTGCATAGACTCATGAATCAAGGAATCCGTCTGAATGGTACTTTCTACCGTTCCACCCAATTAGATGATTTTATACATACGGCTATAAGTAAGGAGGACAAGATATTCTATAAAGAAGTTGTAGGCTTCCTTCAAGAATGGTTTGACAAGAGTGATGTTGTTTGGGTTCATACTTCGGGTTCAACAGGAACACCTAAGCAGTTGCAAGTCAAGAAAGAGCATATGAGAAATAGTGCTCGGGCAACTTGTGATTTTATGAAGTTAAAGGCAGATGATGAAATACTACTTTGTATGCCTGTCAAATACATTGCAGGTAAGATGATGTTGGTTCGGGCTGCTGTAGCCAATTTGTCTGTATGGGTTGTAACTCCTTCGGGAAGACCTTTAAAGTCTTTTAGTAAGGTGGTAGACTTTGCCGCTATGGTTCCTCTACAAATATTTAATACCTTACAAGTTGAACCTGAGAAGATTAGACTACAAAGAATAAAGCATCTTTTAATAGGAGGAGGTTCAATTGATGAAGCTATGGCAACAGAGCTACTTCAGTTTCCCCATGGGGTTTATTCTAGTTATGGCATGACAGAAACTGTTTCTCATATTGCCATCAGAGAGCTAAGTGGAGTAGAAGCTTCAGAGTGGTATTATCCATTTCCTTCCGTAAAGCTATCTCAAACAGATCAAGGCGCTTTAATTATTGATGCACCTTTGGTCTCTGATAGCCAGTTGATAACTAATGATGTGATAGAATTCAACTCAGATGGAGGCTTCAGAATACTAGGAAGATTGGATAATATTATAAATACGGGCGGTGTAAAGATTCAGGCAGAGAAAGTAGAACAAAAAATAGAAAACTTAATAGACTGTCCATACGTTGTAACAAGTAGGAGAGATGCTAAATTGGGAGAGGCGGTAACGTTACTGATTGAGTCGAATTTATGCGATGTATCACAGTTAAAAGAAGCATTAAAAGAACGCTTAACCTCTTACGAACTGCCTAAAGATATCTTTTTAGTGGAGACACTTCCGCTGACAGATACTCAGAAGATAAAGCGGGTAGATTGTAAACAATTAGCAGATCAACTGTACCAACAACACAAAACAATTTAAGAAGAATGGAGATATGACAAAGGAACCAATATTAAACGATCATAATAAAGAGGAATATCCTCCTATGCATACAGCAGAACATCTGCTAAATGCTACAATGGTGAAAAAGTTTGGATGTTCCCGTTCAAGGAATGCTCATATTGAGCGGAAAAAGAGCAAATGTGATTATGAGTTACCTTTAGCTCCAACAGAGGAGCAGATTAAAGAGATAGAACAAGAAGTGAATCAAGCGATACAGCAGAATCTACCTGTTACAGCTTGTTTTATGACTCAGGAAGAGGCAAAAGGGTTGGTTGATTTAAGCAAACTTCCCGAAGACGCCACCCAAACTCTACGAATTGTCCAAATAGGTGATTATGATGTTTGTGCATGCATTGGTAGTCATGTGGAAAATACGTCAGAAATTGGGCGATTTATGATATCTTCTCATTCCTATACCGATGGAAAACTACGATTACGATTTAAACTAAAATAAAATCTTGATATGAAAAAACGTATTCTTATTGCCTTATCTATTTTAGTAGTGCTAGGATTATTTGTCTCTTGTTGGAATACTAAAAAGAAAACGAATGAAGAAGGTGCTAAAGACTCTTCTTTGGTCGATATAGAACAACCTATTACTCCCAATGTCAGTCAGAAGCTATCATCCGTAGTATCTGATGAGTTGCTATTAGATGCTCCTACAACAGCTAGATATGTATTGAGTACCTCAGCACAGCTTGCAGAAAACAAACTTGTGAAGTTCGATTTTAATAAGGATGGAAAAGAAGAAGTAATAGTTCTAGGTAGAGACCATCCTAATGGTGTTCGTGTATTGGCTACTCGTAAAGGTATTGGTCAAAACTTGATCAATGATATAACCGAGGGTTATTTTTTTGATTCTTACGGTGAATTAAAAAGTCAGTATGCTATTCAGGTAACCGTTGTCGATGTAAATGGAGATAATCAGAGTGAAGTTGTTGTTTCTATCGGTAAATCTGGTGAACGAGTAGATAGTTTCTTCTATCTTATAAAAGATACTGATAAAGGAAGCTTTAACTATATCGGTTCAATAAAGGGAAAAAATAGAGCTGAATTAACGCCTAATCATAAAATAGAATTAGTGAATCTAGAGAATCAATCGGTGACCTATGAAATTTATAATAATGAATTAGCCCTTGTCAAATAATAGAAATAAGACTGGACTTACTCAAATGAATAATAAAAAAGGCAGCAATTGCTGCCTTTTTTTATGCCGTATGTTTGTGACTAGTGAGCTTGTGAAGCTTATAATGTACATATAGATAGATCACCAAAGCTAATGCTACTAATCCTGTATTAATCAGTGTTACTTGATAGAGGGTTAAGTTGAAAACTAAAGGAGTCACTGCTCCAAGTATTAGTCCAACTTCCCATGCTAAATGGTGTGAAGTATTGGCAGTTCCTCTTTCACAATGTTTAGAACTTAATATGAGTAATAAAAAGATAGGAGATGAAACTCTAGCTAGTCCGAATAACAACAACTGAGTTATTAGGATATAAGATTTAGAATCGCTTATGTGTAAATCTTGCTCTAAGAAGAGGGCTAATAGCATACAGAGTAATCCACTAAATATTGGAGATGTAACCTCCAACCTATATTGTGACTCAAGTACCCATTTGTTCATCTTTGGATAGACCCGATGAGGCATGATTGAGGTTAAGATAGCTGCCAAAAAACTAGTTATCATAAGTGCCGCTATCAGTATGCTCCAATGTGATAGTTCTGAGTAAAAGTTGGAAAACACATAGATTGCAATCAAGATAATAGGTACTCTAGATAGTAAAAAACCTATCCCCTTATTATGTAATAACGCATCAATTTCCAATCTAGATAGTATAGCAGAAAGAATAAAGACTACAAAGGGCAATAAAATAAACACCCAACTATCAGAAACAATATAGAATGATTTTATCTGGAGGTTCTCCATAAAGTGAGGAAACATTGAGCCTGGAATAAAAGCCAAAGCAACCATCATTAATATTAATCTCCAGCCTTGTGGCAAGATAAACCGGTCTAAACTAAGTTTACTAACTTCATTTGGCGCTCGGAAAGGATGGTGAGTTAACCGAGTAAGTAGTAATGCTAATATGCCACTAGCCATACTGACATATACAGTCATTTCATATCCATAGGAGAGCTGTAGATAAATGCTAATAGGCACAGCTAATACCATACCAGATCTGCCTGCCCAAGCATAGATAATATTCCCTTTTCCTCTTTTGCGTGGAGAGGTTACATCTATGGCTATGGTGATACTTGCTGCAGTTGCTAGTCCGAAACAAACCCCTTGTACTAAAACACCCAGAAAGAGGAGTAGGGTATTAGTTGTAAACAGGAAGAGTAGAGCAGGGCTAATTACGCCCAAATAAGCTAGGCTACATATCTTCTTGCGATTAAAATTCTCTATGAGATAATTGTGAAAGGGACCACCGATGAGAAGTCCTACTACGAACAATAAGTATATATACCAACTGCTATATCCTTCTAGTGATGACTCTACTTCAAAAGGTGTAATGGGAAGTACCATATACAGAGCAAAAAATAAGAGGAAGTTGGCACTGCATACCTTGATGAAGCTTGCAGTCAATAGTTTAGAATTTAAATTACTAGTTGATAGTGACATTTTTTATTCAATTTCTATTCTGATACTTGGTGTTCATCTTTGAATTAATATTAATTATTTATAGAAATTCATTGATTAAGATACAAAACTATCTTTATGAAGACGAACAATGCCTTAATCTACTTTTATAAAAGATCTTGCGTTCTCAATTTTAATTTGCAAATATAGTGTTATTATTCTGAATAGCATATTTGTTTCATATTCATAGAGTAGTATCCTTTTTTAGGACACAAGGGGGAGCACTAGGAATAAAAAAGGATAGATGACTTTTGGGATCACCTATCCTGTATATGTTTCTTAAATAATATACTTTGCTTAATTGAAAGCTATATTCAAGGTTTAGTACTGTTCGCCTTCATTCGGGAAATCTCCAGACTTTACGTCGGTGATGTAGCCTTGAAGTGCATTCGTCATTGTTTCTTCCAGATTCGCATAGCGACGTAAGAATTTAGGCTTGAAGTCATTATTCATACCCAGCATATCTTGTATAACAAGAACCTGACCATCAACTCCTCCTCCAGCACCAATACCAATTACTGGAATGCTTAGTTCTTTACTTACTTTTTCTGCTAGTTCAGCTGGAATCTTTTCTAGAACAAGAGCAAAACATCCTGCTTCTTCTAATAGATGAGCATCTTTAATCAGCTTTTCAGCTTCTTCGTTGTCCTTAGCTCGTAGTCCGTAAGTGCCATATTTGTTAATAGACTGAGGCATTAAGCCTAAATGTCCCATAACAGGTACTCCAGCACCAATGATCCTTCTTACAGTATCAATAATTTCTTCGCCACCTTCTAGTTTTACAGAGTCAACACCTGTTTCTTTCATCATGCGGATGGCAGAAGCTACTCCTGTGTCTGCACCTGCTTGATAAGAACCAAAAGGCATGTCTAGTACTACCAAAGCTCTTTTAGTAGCTCTAGCTACACATTTACCGTGGTAAATCATTTCTTCGATGGTGATAGGAAGTGTTGTGGAGTTTCCTGCCATAACATTAGAAGCAGAGTCACCTACTAAAATAATATCCATACCTGCGCGATCAACAATACCTGCAGTAGTAAAATCGTATGAGGTAAGCATTGATATCTTTTCACCATTTTGCTTCATCTCTGCAAGATGATGTGTTGTAACTTTTCTTTTGTTATCTGATATATAACCAGCCATTATTAAAATTATTAAATGATTAAGCAGCACCAAGGTTGGAGCTGCTCAAAATTAGTTTCGTACAAATATAAAAGATTTCCCATTATAGAACAATTAAAGGAAATCTATTTATTTGCAACCTATTTATCTTGGAGCCTTTCTATATAAATAGTAGGCTATAAAAGCATAGAGTATATTGGGTATCCACATAGATACCATAGGAGATACTACTCCGCTGACAGCAAATGTTCCCGATATAGTCTGGAAAAGGATGTAGGAAAAACTCAGGGCTAAACCTACCCCCAAATGAAGTCCCATTCCTCGTTTGGCCTTTCTCGATGAAAGAGATGCCCCAATAATCGTCAGAATAAAGGCGGCAAAAGACATGGCTATACGCTTATGATATTCTATCTCGAATACTTTTGTGTTACCAAATCCTCTCGATTTCTGTTTGTCAATATGTGCCCTAAGCTCTGGATTTGTCATCATCTGTTCCTGATTCTGGAACTCTAGAAAGTCTGATGGATCCATCGCGAGTACAGTATCTTTGGAGTCTCCTTTAGAAATATACTCATGTAGTCCATCAAAATCTCTAACCGTATAATCTTTTAGAGTCCACATATTTACTGCTGTAGAGTCGTAAGTGATAGAACGAGCTGTAAGGTGTGAACTCAACTTCTTTCCCTCAAACTTATCTAAGATTACTCGGTATCCCGTTTTATTATAATCAGAATACCTATCTATATAAGCTATTAATCCTTCTTCTACTTGGAGTTGGATGTTTCTAGCTGAACTCTTCTTTCGCTTTTTATAATACTGATCCTCAAATTCTACACGAGCTACACTACCCTTAGGAATAACATAACCACCCAAAACAAAGGTAAAGAGAGCAATAATAGCCGCAGAAATCATATAGGGTTTCATTAGTCTACTAAAACTCATACCCGTAGAGAGCATGGCTATAATTTCAGAGTTTTCAGCTAACTTGGATGTAAAGAAG
>NZ_DYYK01000137.1:0-3667 GCF_020741705.1 Bacteroides coprosuis | reverse complement strand
CTGTAAGCTCTGCTGTAAGCTCTGCTGTAAGCTCTGCTGTAAGTTCGCTAAACGTATCTAGGATACCAACTATTTTCTGTTGAATTGCGAGAGAGGGTATAGGAATATAAAGAATTGAAAGCTTAGATGTATTAATTGTTGGTACACCTCCTTCGCTTTGTAATCGAATTATATGTTCTTCAATTGATTTTAAATAGTAATATAAAAATTTACTATTAATATTTAGTTTAACAGAACTATGTGGTATAATTGAAAAGCACTTATCATTTAAATAGAATTTATTACTAATAAAACTCACATAGCCAGCATTAGCTCCCACTCTTGATATTGTAACTGTGTTTTCCTTTCTATTATAAGAGTCAATATATCCCATAGGATCTTTTCCACCACTTATTATAGGATATTTTCCTGTTTCTAAAGAATCTTTTTTAGTAACTCCTTTCCCCGTTTTTATTTCACAAACTTCTCCCAAGGCTTTCCACTCCACCTCAACCCCATCTAATAATTTCTCTAGATAATTCATGCTTCAATCTCCTTTACTATAGCATCAATATCAGTGCGAAGCTGGTCTATCTTCTTCACCGTAGCGGCTAGCTCTTTATTGAGCTCCACAATATTCACTTTTTCGCGTGTATCTTCAAACTCCACATACGAGCTCACTGAGAGGTTGTAGTCGTTCTTTGCTATCTGGGTGTTGTCTATGGATTGTGCTATGTATTTCACATTCTCTTTGCTATCAAAGATTTGCATAATCTTTTTAATATGTGCATCCGTTAGCTCATTATTGTTGGTTACTTTTTTGAAAAAATCTTCACCACTCGCATCAATAAACTGAGTTTTCGTATCCGCCTTATGCTTGGAGAGCACTAAGATATTGACAGCAATAGAGGTTCCATAAAATAGATTGGGAGCCAAAGAAATAACCGTTTCCACAAAATTATTATCCACCAAGTACTTTCTAATCTTCTGCTCGGCACCACCTCGGTAAAATATTCCAGGGAAACAGACAATAGCAGCCCTCCCTCTGCTCGATAGATAACTTAACGCATGGAGTACAAAAGCAAAATCGGCTTTCGACTTAGGAGCCAATACGCCGGCAGGAGCAAAACGATCATCGTTAATAAGAGTAGGGTCATCATCTCCTATCCATTTCACCGAATAAGGAGGGTTGGATACAATCGCATCAAAAGGTTTATCGTCACCAAATTGAGGATTGATCAGTGTATCACCCAAAGCAATATTGAATTTATCGTAGTTGATGTTGTGCAAGAACATATTCATACGAGCCAAGTTGTAGGTGGTATGGTTAATCTCTTGTCCAAAAAAACCATCTTCAATAATGTGGTTATCAAAATGTTTTTTAGCTTGTAAAAGCAAGGATCCCGAACCCGCCGCAGGGTCGTAAATTTTATTGACAGAAGTTTGCTTATGCATAGCAAGTTGTGCTATCAGCTTAGAGACTTGTTGGGGTGTAAAAAACTCTCCACCCGATTTCCCTGCATTTGCAGCATAATTGGAAATTAAAAACTCGTAGGCATCACCAAACAAATCAATCTGGTTCTCCTCAAAGTCTCCAAAATCGAGTTCTTCTACTCCTTTTAATACAGCAGCCAAACGTTTATTTTTGTTCTCAACGGTGTTTCCTAGTCGTGTACTAGTTGTATCAAAATCGGCAAACAATCCTTTAATCTCTTTTTCCGAAGCATAGCCTAGTGCCGAACTCTCTATTGCATCAAAAATAGCTTTTAAATCGGTATTGAGGTCGGTGTTTGTATTGGCAGTATGGGCTACATTTTTAAAGAGCTGACTCGGATAAATAAAATATCCCTTCGTCTTAATAGCATCGTCTTTTAAATCGGGAGTAATGATATCGTCGGGTAAACTAGCATAATGAAAGCTGTCATCGCCAGCCTCCATATAGTTGGAAAAATTTTCACTAATGAAACGATAGAAGAGCGTTCCTAGTACGAACTGCTTAAAATCCCATCCATCTACAGAGCCACGCACATCGTTGGCTATCTTCCATATTTTAGCTTGTAATTCTTTTCGTTGATTTGAACTTGTCATTTTATCTTATAATAAATAGTCTCTACGGTTTTTTTGTCCGTATAAATTGAAGGTACTAATTTAACTTAAAATAATGTATATACCTTTCTTTAACCTATAAAACCTTAAAAAGAGGCGTAATTCTTTATCCCTCTTACTCTCTATTTTGTCTTTTCTATCCGATTGTAAACAACATTTACTTGTATATCTTCTATGCGAGTTGTTTCTATCAGTTTTAAGATTTCCTCTTCAGATAGATCTACGGCATGGTTACGGATGCACGTTTCAAGGCTAGACAATTCCCACTGATTCAATTTCATAAACAACTGGCTCGACTGAGTGAAGAAAGTAAAGGTCCAAGGCTCTTTACTCCAAATCTCGGACTCTTCTTCCTCGGGTAAGTAAACCGTAATCTCATCTCCCAGCAATTTGTATTTTCTATTGTAGGTCTGTGTGTCGTCTATCTGAGCAATAAACTGATAGCGATTGGTAAGTTCTAGTCTTTTGAAGAAGCCCTCTTTACTAAAATAGGTTTGAATTTCATCGGCTAAATAGCTATCTACTGTGGGGTTATTGGTTTGAATCTTATATTCTACCGAGTTGAAATTCCAGATGTCCCATAGTGCTATGGGGTAGGTTGTTGCCTTATTGTCGTCATTGGAACAAGCCAAAAGGAGTAGGGGAATAAGGGCGAAGAGATAATGTATCTTTTTCATAATGAGTTTTGTCTTTTGGAGTAAAGTATGAGTTTATAAATAAGGACAGATTGAAGAGTAGGCAGACTATTTATTTGTCAAAGTATCTGCCAACTTTTGCACTTCTGTATTGATAATCTGTTCAATGTCTGCAACCATATTCTTCTTTGAAGGCTCATCGTCTTTCTTGAATAGATAACTAGAAGAGCCTTCGCTACCACGGGCAACCTCTGGACTTACAAACAGACGGTATAATATGTTATTTGCTGCTCCGTAAGCATAACATTCTATGATAGGAGATACTATTTTAACTTTACCATCCTCTATTTGTACGGTTATTTCATACGCCAAGGTATAAGAATCTCCAAGTCCTCTTTTAATCTGTTGGGGAGATTCTGTGGAATAAGTAATCCAGTCTTTATTTTTATACTCTTGTATTTCATCCCCTATCTTTTTGCGACTTATAAAATAGGTTAGAACCTGATTGTAAATCTCTTCTTGACTAGCATTGGGGGTGCTGACTTCAAAAAAGTTACTAGCATCAACGGAGTTTTTAAACCCATGATAAGTAAGCTCAAACTGAGCTTTTGCCAAAAGAGGGGTGACGGCGAAGAGGAATAAAAAGAGTATCTTTTTCATGATCTATGATTTTTAAGGGATTTCTTTTGATTAAGATACAAAAAGTAATATCAATATTTTTATAATTTCTGTATCACTCTCTTTTCTCTGTGAAAATTGAGGATTGAACCTTGAATTTTAACACGTAAAAGACCAAACTAGAGAATTGAAAAATACTACTCTGTAATACTTTGTGCCACAACGTGTAAACTCTGTTTTTAGGTTCTTTTGTCGGAACTAGCTCCTAACTATGACACCGACATCGTAACATCATGACACCGACATGACGTTACGATGTCGGTGTCAAA
>NZ_DYYK01000136.1:0-19315 GCF_020741705.1 Bacteroides coprosuis | reverse complement strand
TTCATCTGAACCAAAAATATCATAACTCTCACCATCTTCCTTGGCTTTCCCTCCCAAACCAAAAGCCATAAATGGACCAGCACTTAGATTCAACTTCATATCATCTGTAAAATAAAACTTATAACCTACGTGAATAGGAATATGGAAGTATATTGGATTTATTTTAGCCTTAGCATTCTCATCTAAATACTCATCAGCTAAATCGTCCAACCATCCACTTAGTTTTAATGAAGATCTTTTAATCGATAGATCTAATCCTGTTTCTAAAAAAATATTTTCTGTAAACAAATACTGCATCCCTCCACCTAAATAAAAGCCTGGTTCCACTGATGATTTAACACCCGTAGGAATTCCATTATATTTAGCAAGGTTCATACCTGCTCTTAATGACCAGTTTGCTTCTTTAACATCTTGAGCCTTAACAGACGTTCCTACAAAGAATAACCCTACGAAAGGATTATTTTTTCTCCATAACCTTATATGTCTTTATATTTTAATAATATAAAGCAAAATCAAACATATAAATTATCAATAAAAAAAATAAAGTATTGTAATTTTATGAGAAAGCATATAATACAAAAAGAGCCAGCAGTAGCTGACTCTTTCTCTTAGTATAATAAACAGTTAATTTATTTTTTTGCCCACCATAATTTAGTACCGTATCTATCTGGTCCACCTAATAACTGCAATGCCTTATTATAATTAGCTGAGTTATTTTGAGCTTCTCTTGGAGGATAAGGTATTCTTTCAGCATAAAGGATCTTAGAATCTTCATCTTTTCCTTCATTTACAACATTCGGGAAGAAGTAAGGATAACCAGTTCTTCTGTGTTCACTCCAACCTTCCATACCCAAAGGATATAGAGCTAGCCATTTTTGAGTAATTATCCTTTCTAGTTTAGTCTCAAAATCAGCACTTTCATCCCATTTCACAGTTATTTCGCTCTTGTTTTCAGCAGCATTATCCTTACTATTAGGATCAACATAATCTGCTGGTAAACTTTCTGCATCATTAAGATAAGCATCAGAACCATCTACATTCCATTGTGCAAAAGACAATCTAACACCTTCTTCATAAAGATTTTGAGGAGTGCCGTTAACCTTCCAACCTCTCAAAGCTGCTTCAGCTTTTATGAAAGCAACTTCAGAAGCAGTTAGCCAATTCACTGGATCTTTCTCTTTATAAGTTGTTGATGAATAGCTACTAGCCCATTCTTTGGAAGGAATTTTGATTCCAACTCTTAAACCAACAAAGTCACTAGCTTTATCTTTAAAAGAAGATTTTGTAAATAGTTTATCTAGACGAGGGTCATTATAACCTTTCATGTATGAGATAATCTCAGCACTTACACGAGAGTCACCCCAGGCAACAGTCATAATCCATATAGGATTAACAGGGAACGGATTTAATGCATTTTCGGTATTACTTTCTATCAAACCATACTCTGATGCTAAGGCTTCTTCTGCTTTAGTTTTAGCTAACTCAGGATCAGCATTAACAACTCTCATTGCCATTCTTAATTTTAGAGAGTTTGCATATTTGAGCCATTTTGAAAAATCACTTGCATAAACTCTATCAAAACGAGCCATATCTCTATAACCAGGATTTTCCTTTACAAACTTGCCCAATACATCTATGGCATTGTCTAAATCAGTAAACATACTCTTGTAAACTGTTTCTTGAGAGTCATATTCGTTTGCAACCCCACCGTCCAATGCTTTAGTATAGGGTACTGGACCATACATATCCGTCATTCGCTGTGTTGCTGTAATTCGAATTATCTGAGCCCAAGCCCATAAAAAGTCTTTTGTAGGATCATCTTTCGTCAAATTTCTTACTTGGATTAATCCTCCATAGACTTTAGAATACGCATCTTCAAAAGGAACATTCAACCAATTATCAGGAGAATTAAAGATCGAAAAGTTTGTATCCCATGTATTTGCTATTGACAAATAGCGCGCGTAAGGGTCACTCACTAAGTTTTGCCCCATTTGATAAGCATTTTCTTGAGCAGGATATGCATAATTTATCATTTGTGGGAAAAAGGCTCCTAACTTAAAGTTACCTTGCGATATCTGATCTTCATTTGGTCTACCGTACTCTTGATTAATGTCTTCAAAATTGCTAGTACAAGCACCAGCAAAGAGAGCACAGAGAGCAACAGCAGATATAGATTTTATCTTATATACTATATTTTTCATAATTTAATTTCTTTAAAAATTTGATGATGCCTTCTTAAAACTCTACTCTCACACTGAATCCAAGATTTCGTGTTGCTGGTTGCATAAAGTAGTCAACACCTTGGAAATAAGTTCCTGTAGAAGCAGTTACTTCTGGATCAAAAGGAGCTTTATTATAGATCATCCAAAGATTACGTCCAATAAATGCCACATGCACCTTCGCTATATCATTGAACCATTTATTTGGTAAATAATATCCCAAAGACAATTCTTGTAAGCGCACATTACTAGCACTATAAACATACTCACCCAAGACACCACCTGTCTGTCCTATTGTTTTATAATATTTTTCAGGATCAATATGAGAAGTTCCATTAGGTATACCTCCTTTATCACGAGCTTCAGCAGAACGTTTTGATACACCAAAACCATCTAAGATTGCTTCAGTAGGTGAAAGAACAATACCTCCCAATCTAGCAGAAAGCATTACTCCCAAAGTAATATCTTTATAACGGAAATCATTTCTGAAACCTAAGTTCCATTTTGGTAAAACAGAACCTTCCTTTACAAACTCATTCTTAGTTTGTGGAGAACCTTCAGCGGTCAATTTTATATTGCCAAAGTCATCTCTGTCAAATTGGTTTTTAGTATATAAGTCTCCCATTGAGCCACCTTTTTTCAAAATAAACTCAGAAGAACCTATACCATCTTGAGACATTTGCTCAAAATTAATAGCATTACCTTGAGGATCTTTAAACTCACCATCTTCTATTAATTTAGTAATTTTATTACTATTGAAGCTAGCTGTTAAATTAGAGTTCCAAGAGAAATTTCCCCAAGTGTTATTTGTACCCAAAGCCATTTCAACTCCTTGGTTACGAACATTACCTGTTTGAATAAACATTGAAGTATAACCAGATGATGGAGAAATAGGAATTTGGAAAGTCTGATTTTTTGTATTTGATCTATACCATGTGAAATCAAATGTCAATCTATTACCCCAGAATTTAGAGCTCAAACCAAGTTCCCAAGAATCGGTACGTTCTGGTTTTAGATCATCAATTGGCATATATGAATTTGTTTCCCAAGAGTTACCTTGTGCATCCCACTTATAAGTTGGGATAGATAAGCTTCTAGGAATAGGAGAACCAACAGATGCAAATGAACCTCTTACTTGCAAATAAGAAACTGCTTCTGGTAGCGTAAACATTTCTGAAAGAATAGCAGAAAGTCCAACTGAAGGATAGAAGAATGATTTCTTAGACGTATTAGCAAGAGCTGAAGCCCAATCATTACGACCTGTTACTGTTAAGTACAACATACTTCTCCAACCTAATTCTACGTTAGCAAAGATAGATTGAGTTTGTTCGTGCCAACCTTGTTCTATAAACTCAGTTTTTCCATAATCCTTATTAATATTCGTAAGAGCAAAGAAGTTTGGAATTAACAACTCACCATCTGCTCCAATACCTTCAGACCTAATATCAGAAAAGCTGGTACCAATGTTGGAAGATAGACTCCATTCTTCACCCCAGTGCTTATTAATATTAACCAAGAAGTCGGCATAATACTGCTTATACTCTTCTTTTATCATTCTATATCGTCCATTTTCTGGAGAAAATGTTCTACGAGTAGAAGCAAAATATTTATTTTGCATTTTATTATTTGAATTATCCAAACGCATACGTCCCGATAAATTCAACCAATCTAATACATCATAAGATAAATTTACGTTCATCATATATCTATCTTTCTTATTGGTCTTAGGATTACGATTTAATACCCAATATGGGTTTTGCATTTCTAAACCTTCGTCTCCCCAACCATATTCTTCCCAACGCTGAACATCATAACCTTTTAGTTGATCAAACTTTTCATAATCGTTTAAAAGACCGAAATTTTCTCCACGAGGATAAGTATAGATTGTAGTTAGAGGATTACCATATTTTCCTTGAGCAATTAAGTTTTTATCTTTTTGTTTGATATAGCTTAATCCAAAATCTAAAGTCATCTTGTCATCCAAGAACTTAGTAGTATTACGCACTGTAATATTATATTTATCATAGGAGCTTTTAGGAATAATACCACTAGAGTTTGCTGAACCTAATGATAAGTAAGTTTGATTTTTTTCACTACCCACAGATAAACTTGCTGATGTTTGTGCAGTTACACCTGTATCGAAAAAATCAGAAGGTTTAAATGAACCCGCAGTGGTTTTATCTCCCCAGCTTCTATAAAGTTTCTTTCCACTTTCTACATCCAAACCAGCACCATAGGTTGATTGTAACTTAGGTTTAGTTAGCGGATTTGAAAACATAGTTTGGTTTGTTATGGTAATTTTTGGTTTACCAGCTACACCTTTCTTTGTCGTAATAATAATTACACCGTTAGCTGCACTTGAACCATATAGAGCTGCTGCAGAAGGACCAGTCAATACAGACATACTTTCAATATCTTCTGGATTTAAGTCTGAAATACCTTCACCTCTTGGTTGATCTGCATACTCATTATTTTGGCTCAAACCTCCTCCATTAGCGTTAAAGATAGGCACACCATCAATTACATAAAGTGCATTATTATCCTTAGTTAATGATTTTGTACCACGCATGACAACACGAGTAGCACCACCCATACCTGCTGATGAGGAATTGATATTTACACCTGCAATTTTTCCTGAAAGAGAGTTAACAAAGTTAACGTCTTTCACTCCTAGTAATTCTTCTCCTTTAACTTCTTGCACATTATAGCTCAAAGCTTTTTGAGATCTTTTTATCCCCAAAGCTGTTACTACCACTTCATCCAATACTTCAGTATCTTCTACTAATGTTATATTAATGTTAGTAGTTGAAGTAGTTATTTTTATTTTCTGAGGAGTATAGCCGATATATGATAGTTCTACCTCATCACCAGCTTTAACTTCTAAATTAAACTCTCCATCGATATTGGTAATTGTACCAACTCCGGAGCTTCTATTATAAACATTAACACCTATTAAAGGGTCTCCTGCATTATCTTTAACAATACCCTTTATAACTTTCTTTTGTTGCTGCATCGATTCTATTCCATCTACTTTTATAGATGCACTTGAATCGGCATACACATTTACTGCCCCTACCCCAAATAAGGTCATAAGAGCTAGCGTCCTTAAATACATTTTTCTTTTCATAAGATTAACAAATCTGTTAGTTATCCAACATGGTTATCTAATATTACTATATTAATTTTCAAACTTTCGAATGATGCATAGTTCAAACATATTCCAAAGTCAATTTTACTTACATAATCATAAATTTCAGTCTTATTATATAATATATATTTATTCCTTACAAATTTAGAATTGTATATATTTCATTATATCTATTTTGCAATGTTTGATTATATTAACAAAGTAATAGATATAAAGGTTTATTATTAAGCCTATTACATAATGTATGTAAAGAAAGCTTTAATGTCTAAAAGTTAGATTTTAGTCGTTTATTAAGCAATATGTATTTCTATTGAAGAGCATGAGAGTACTATATGTCATAATATAAATCAATATACTTTCATTTGAAAGTTTGGTGTTTTTTTAGAAAGGCAATAAAAAAGGCGAGTAAATTACTCGCCTTCCCATTTGATTTATTTCTAATTTTTAAAATTTCATTCCAACACCCATAAATAAGTTTCCATTATGAGCTTCAAGTAGGTCGTCCATTTTAATAAAACCGTAATCATATCCTAAATTGATAGTAAATACATCAATGTCAAGACCTGCTTTAAATCCTAGACCAAAGTCAAAGCGTTTAAAGTCCATATCATCTGAACCGAAAATAGAAATTTTCTCACCTGCAACTTTTGCTTTACCACCTAAACCATAAGCAAGGTATGGACCAGCACTCAAGTTTAATTTCATATTATTGGGTAAATAGAATTTATACCCTGCATGAATTGGAATTTGTAAATACACAGGGTTGAATTTTGTTTTAGTTCTTGTCTTGATTTCATCAAAGGGAATATCAAGCTTAACTGAAGACCCTTTTAAAGAAATATCCAAACCTGCTTCCACAAAGAAGTTCGGTGAAATCAAATACTCTGCTCCAACACCAAAATAAGCACCTGGCTTAATAGAAGCATCAACGCCTGAAGGTGTTCCTAAATAATTAGAAAGGTTCATACCTGCATGAATATTCCAATGCAGCGGATCATCCACATACTGAGCCTTAACAGGACTAACTGATATAAACATTAATGCTGTAAATAAAACTGCGATAAACTTTCTCATAATATTCATTTTTAAATATGTAATCTCTTTTTAAGCTTTAGTTAATAATTAGTATTAACTACGCTTCGTATTCTTTAACAAGATAGAACGTAAAACGTTCAAATTCTCCAACAAATATTTCAACTAAAAAGAGGAAGCACTGCTTCCTCTTCATTTGTGTATCTCTTGATTTATTAGAATTTATAACCTAATCCAGCATAAAAGCTACTATTCTTTATATTAGCATATCGATTAGGATTTGTTAATCCTTTATCGTATCCCATAAAGAAATTAAAATGATGGCTATCTAAGGCTGCTTTACAACCCAAACCAGCATCAAATTTTCTCAATTGATCTCTCGAATCACCAAATGTTTTCTCTCTAGATGAATCTTCATACACATATTCTTTTTCATTACTAATCACCGAATAGGTTATTGTGTTTTTGTATTTTCCACCAATACCCATCGCTAAGTAAGGACCTGCACTTAGTTTTAAATTCAAACAATCACTTATTCTTATATTGTAGCCTAGGTGTAAAGGCAATTGAAGGTAGTATGCATTATACTTAACATCTCCTCCAAGAACTTTTTTAGTTGTTTCAATCATTACTTTGTCCTTTAATTTTGCACCCTTTAGATGTACATCTAAACCAGTATTCACAAAAAAATTGGAAGGTAGAGCGATATCAAATTCCATACCAATCATATAGCCCGGTTTTGCTATATTTTGTGAAACATCTGTTCCTGAAAAATCTGAAACAGTTACTCCACCATGTAAACCAAAGCGAACAGATTTATCAAGCTGTGAAAAAGAAGGGATATTCACTAAAGTTAGGAGTAGTACTAAAAGAGTAATTCTTTCTTTCATAATAATAAGGTTTTATATATTTAAGCAATATAATACATTATTATTAATTTATTAACATTTATGACTTAAAACAAAAAAAGTAGTACCACGATTCTCATCGTAGTACTACCCAACACAAACACAAAATAAAACACGACAAAACTACTATAAAGTCAAGTCCTCTGTGCTTTAGCACAATAACTACGTTTATACATTCACATCTATTATACGTAGTTTTAAGATTGACTTACAATGATATAACATCCATATATAAATATTGTTCACCAATAATAAATAATTTATTGGGTATATTATTGAATTCCTCTTTCTCTTAATTTGAGTTGCCAGTTCCAAGCAGATAGAAGTGTATCTTCAATACTAGTTCCTGCTTTCCAACCAAGTTCATTATTGGCAAAATCTGGATTTGCCCAAACTTTTTCGATATCTCCTACTCTACGACCTACAATTTTATAATTAAGTTTCACTCCTGTCGCTTTTTCAAAAGCTTGGATTAATTCTAATACAGATAGTCCACGACCAGTTCCTATATTAAAAATCTCCACTTTATCTTTCTGCTTTTTATCTAAGATTCTATTAATAGCTACCACATGAGCTTTTGCTAAATCAACAACATTGATGAAATCTCTGATGCATGAGCCATCAGGAGTGTCATAATCATCACCAAATACACTTAATTCTTTACGAATACCTATCGCAGTTTGAGTAAGATAAGGCACTAAATTTTGTGGGACCCCACTTGGAAGTTCTCCTAGTAATGCTGTTGGATGTGCTCCTATAGGGTTGAAATAACGCAAAAGAATAGCGTTGATAGGTGCACCAGATGCTACAGTATCATGAATAATTTCTTCATTAATTTGCTTTGTATTACCATAAGGAGATTCTGCTTTTTTAATTGGAGCTTTCTCTGTTACGGGCAATTCGTCTGGCTGACCATACACAGTACAAGATGAAGAGAATACAATTCCTTCTACTCCGTGTTTAGGCATTAAATCTAATAGATTGATAAGAGAGCCCAGATTATTACGATAATAAAGTAAGGGTTTTTCTACAGATTCACCTACGGCTTTACTTGCAGCGAAGTGAATGATAGCTTGAATTCCTTTATACTTAGTAAATAGTTTATCAAGCCCTGCATAGTCCAAACAGTCTAATTCAACAAATTCGGGACGAATACCTGACACTTTTTCTATATTATCTACAACATCTGCACTAGAGTTTGATAAGTTGTCTATAATAATTACTTCATATCCACTGTTTTGTAATTCAACTACTGTATGTGATCCAATATAGCCTGTACCACCTGTAACAAGAATTCGTTTTTTCATGATTTCTTTTCTTTTAATGAGTTACAAAAGTAGGAATTTATATCTGTTCTTTGAAGAAAGAGTATAAGAAAAATTTACCCAATTTGGGGTTCTCAATATTACTCAAAGCAAAACTCCTTTTTAATAAAAAAGAATAGAAAATACTTTTTACGATTATACCCAAACTGAATAAAGATACACACCGAATTAATAGAGGATAAAGATCTGGGACAAGAGAGGCTTTGATCAGGGTCAAAACATCAACATGACACCGACATGATGATACTTTGTCGGTGTCATATTTTTTATATCTCTCAAATAGAATAAATGAAGTATTCTTATACATTCAGATTAGCATAATTATTCAAATCCAAATGAGACAAAAAAAGGACCTACCAAAGACGAATCGAGCAGGTCCTTTTCAAAAATCTTGAAAAAGATAATGATTAAAGATCATCTATTATAGAGGTCGATTTTGCATAAGCACTGGGTTTGGCTTCAAAAAAATCGGTCTTAATCATATTGGCATTGCTATATTGTGCTACCCACGACATACTAGCCGGCTCATCTTCATATCCTGGATATAGAATTTCAAACCCTAAGTTTTCACATCTTAGGTTGGCTAGGTATTTTATATAGTCGGAAACCATCTCTTGAGTCAATCCTTCTATTTCTTCTCCAATAACATATTCTCCCCATGCCATTTCTTGTTCAGCTCCCTCTTTTATCATCGCTCTAAACTCTGCAATAGCCTCAACTGTAAAGAGCTGTGGTTCTTCTTTTCTTAGTTCAAGTATGATAGACTGAAACAGCCAGAGGTGAGTATTTTCATCCCGATTGATGTAGCGTATTTCTTGTACAGAACCAGGCATTTTACCATTTCTTCCCAGATTATAAAAAAACATAAAGCCTGAATAGAAATAAATACCTTCTAATATATAGTTGGCTACCATCGTTTTTAAAAGCTGATGTGTACTTTTATTGAGTTGAAACTCATTATAAATATCACCTATAAATTTATTTCTTTTTAATAGATGTTCATCGTTTCTCCACTGATACAAAATACGTTCACGCTCCTCGGGCGAACAAATAGAATCGAGCATATAACTATATGATTGAGAGTGAACAGCTTCTTGAAAAGCCTGTATCGTTAAACAAAGATTCACTTCATTGGCAGTTACATACTCTCCTACATAAGGCAAGTTGGCTGTCTGAATACTATCTAGGAATATCAAAAAAGACAGTGTTCTATCATAAGCTCTCTTCTCGGCTCCAGAAAGATTGCGGTAATCTTTTACATCCTGACTCATATTGATTTCCTCAGGTATCCAAAAGTTATTCATCGCCTGACGGTACCAATTGGAAACCCAACCATATTTCATATTATTGAAATCATTCATATTGGTCGTATTCCCATTGATCATTCTACGTTTATTGACGTCTATATCACCATGTTCATTAAACAAGGCTTTCTTCTTCAGTTTAGTCATTGTTATAGTATATCTTAATTTTTATCATTATTTACACCTTATTATATAGGCTTTAAGCAGAGCAAGTCTCACATTCTTCTACTTCTAGGGACTGACTTCTTACATAATACAAAGTCTTTACCCCTTTTTCCCAAGCTCGAAGATAGAGGTTGAGCAGTTTGCGGAAGGTGAATTCTTGGGTTATGTATAGGTTAACAGATTGTGATTGGTCCAAATGTCTTTGTCTTACTCCTGCTGCATCAATTACCCAACTTTGATCTATCTGATGGGCTGTTTTATAAAGCCAGAAAGTTGAATCGCTCAATTCTGGAGCAACTCGAGGCACTATACTTCCCTTCTTTTCTTCAAGGAAGTAACGATTCATCACAGGATCTGTTCCAGCAGTAGTACCTGCTATGATAGATGTCGAACTTGTAGGTGCAATAGCGAGTAGATACCCATTGCGCATTCCGTTCTTGGCTACATTTGTCGCTAAAAGCTTCCACTCCTCAGAAGCATAACCTCGCAACTTAAAGTAATCCCCCGTCTGCCAATCGCTCTTATCAAAGAAAGAATAGACACCCTTTTCTTTGGCCAATTGGTTGGATGCCTCTATGGTATAATAATTGATTTTCTCATAGACTTTGTCCATATAAGCCAAGTGCTCATCACTCTCCCAACGAAGTCCTTTTTGCGCTAACAGATGGTGGTACCCACTAGTACCCAGTCCGATGGGACGCATTTTCTGATTCGTAATTTGTGCATAAGGAATAGGATAAAAGTTCAAATCGATCACATTGTCCAGAGCACGTACAATGGTGTGAATAATACCTTGCAACTCTTCAGAATCTTCCACATCAATATTTCCTAGAACAAGAGAGGCTAGGTTACAAACCACAAAATCTCCAGCTTTGGTTTCTTCCACTATAATTTCATCACCATTTTCTAAACGTACAGTTCGGCGCACATCTTGAATGGCACTTTGGTTTTGTGCTATCTCAGTACATAAGTTCGAGCAATAAATTACACCTTGGTGCTTATTGGGATTCAAGTTATTCACTAAATCTCTATTAAAGATAAAAGGTGTACCTGTTTCTACAGCCGATTTTATAATCAACCGCACCATTTCCTTAATAGGTATTATGCGTTTAGGGATACGATGATCATTCACACATTCTAAGTATTTCTGTTTCCACTCATCACCATAGGTATCTTCTAAGTTATAGCCTTTCATAGTCATAATCTCATGTGGGCACATCAAATACCAATCTCCTTCCATATTTGTCTTTACCTGCTCCCAGAAATAATCGGGTATGCAGATTCCTGGAAACACATCGTGCGCTTTCATTCTATCGTCTCCATTATTCGTTCTTATTTGGAGAAACTCGGGCATATCACGATGCCAAATATCAAGGTAAATAGCTACTGATCCTTGTCTCACTCCAAGTTGATCAACAGCTATAGCCGTATCATTACACAGTTTTACCCACTTTAAGATACCTCCCGCTACACCTTTAAAGCCTCTTATATCGGAGCCTACGGCTCTTACTTTTCCTATATAAATCCCCATACCTCCTCCAAATTTTGAAACTTGGGCAAAGTTGGTTAGAGTACGATAAATACCTACAAGACTATCGGGCATTACATCTTCAAAACAACTAGATAACTGACTCAATGGTTTACGTGCATTACTCATTGTAGGCGTAGCCATCGTTACTTTCAGGGTACTCAATACATCGTAAATACGCTTAGCCCAGCACACTTTCTTCTCCCCTTCGGGAATAGCTAAGTGCATAGCTATCCCCATAAACATCTCTTGAGGACGCTCTAATAAATGATGAGAATAATTCTGAATTAAATAACGTTTAGATAAAAGATGAAGACTACTGTAGGTAAGCAACTGATTGCGTGAAGCCTTCATGTATTTTGACAACTCTTCAACCTCTGCTTGGGAATAGTTTTTGAGCATATAGCTCCCATATAGATTTTGCTGAGTCAGATAGTTCATCTTTTTATAGAGTGAAGTTAGTCCCAACTCTCTTTCAGCCTGCTGAATTTCTTTTTCTAGTTCGACAGCTAATAAGCGAGAGGCTATGAACTCCCAGTTAGGAGCATCTGGAGTAATTAACTCTACTGCTGCCTTCATGAGTATCTTCAAAGGGTTGCCATCTGCTTTGTAAAAAGAACGATATTTAGAATACAAAAACTGAAGATCGTACTGCTTTTGTCCAAATTCGTTTTGGATATCCTGCAATAATTCAATGGTATCATCATCTGTGATAGTCTGACGAAACTGATTAATCATTTCACGACAGGCTGTTCTTCTATCTCGGTATAAGATGTAGGCTTTGGCTTCTTTGTAATGACCTCTCTTCATCAAAACTGTTTCCACCAAATCTTGTACTGTTTCCACATCTACATAATCACTATCTTCAAGGTTGACAGATATTAAGTCACAAATGATCTCTAATTCGTGTTCAGAAACCGATCGTTGCAAACTATGAAAAGCTGCTACAATGGCCCTTTTTATCTTATCGTAAGTAAAATCCTCTACTTGACGATTTCTTTTAATAATTTTCATTCTATTATTGTTTTGTTTCATAAAACACTCAAAAAGCTCATTGCCGGAGAGCTTATCTGAAGTAGCATTGGCAGGTCTTCTGACTTTCCTTATCTCTTGGTATGCCTTCCCATACATAAAGTATAGTGGTGTGAGTAGTTACAAGAGATTTATAAAGGATTACAGCAGCCGGTCTGTCTCGGATTTACACCGAATTCCCTTTTCAACTCAGAATAGGAATCTATTCTAAGTCACCAATCTTATTGAAAGCAAAGATAGAAATAAATAGATTCAGACCTAAAAATAACCAGATTATATCTTTCAAAACCCTTCCTCTTAATAGAGATTATACAGCCATTCATTTTTACTTTTATCCACCACTACCATTTCGATAATATTTTGTTATGCTTTTCTAATCAAAAGATTACAAGCAACAAAACAGAAACTTATGCTTTATTATCGAAAGCATTCGTAATATAATCAAAGCGCATTATTTTAAACACAATCTAAATAGCACTATTTATTAACTAATAATCAATAACTTACTATACTATCATCAACTTTCGATAAAGAAGAAGATCAAAACTTTTATTCGTTTATTATTGAATATATGAAAATCGAAACATATATTTGTGTCATGAGATTGAAACTAAGACATCTCCCTTAAATACACATACTAAGAAAAGCCAATCAATAATGAAAAACATTTGGAGTCAGAGTAAGATAGCCATTGGTACAGAAGCAAGTTTCGATGGTATTTTAAACATTCAAGACTTACTTAAAACCCTTCGTTCTAAGTGGGACCACAATCAATATTCATTTATTAATGATAAAAAGTGGGATCATCTTGCTGCACACTATTCCAACTTAGATGGGACTCAAAATATTCGTGCATTAGGTCAAGAATTAACACTATATAATACAGCCCTCTACACTATAAAAGAAAAAGATGGTAATTACTCTATTGTTCCTATTGCCAAGGAACAAATGAAGGAATTTGAATCAGAGAGTAAAGCAGAAGGTCAAGAAGCTAACTTATGTATGCAAGAAGGCAAAAACTTTGGAGACCCTGCCTTCCGCTTCAACTCAGTAGCAGACAGCCTTCCTAGTGAAACATACGCTTTAGAAAGTTCGGATAGTTATTACATTGATTTTGTTGGTAAGCAACTTTTCACTAAATCTCCTGGTGCACATCCAAAAGAGTACAATTATTATCGATTGGATTTAAGTGTATGGCCCCCTAAAAAGTACCCCCTATCTAAGCCAATTATCAATATTACTTATAGCTCTACGCATAAACTATATGCAGCTTTAGAACTAGAAGAAGAAAGCCATTTCAATATTAAGCGTATTCGTATTGGTCATGAATTCAATGACTTGTGTGCTTGGGATTGTATCCAACTCAATGAAGAGATTGGGGGTACTCATTTTTTTAGGTGGGTAGAACTAGCTTGGGTAGGAAATGATCTTTTGTTAATTGATGATGCTCATCTTTGGAAAATCAAAGATGCTGCTATTGGTGGAAGAGTATTTGAAAGAGTGAGTGATATTAATGCTTGTGGATGTTGTATCAACTGCTCTCCAACACTTATTAGAACAAAGAATGGCGGTTCGTTTATTCCTTCAGATAAAAAACTGATGGAGTGGAAAGATGGAGAATTACAAAATACGGGCATTACCATTACAAAGCTTTATGCGAAACGTTTCTCTACAGCCCCTCTAGGCAAAGCTGGTTTTATTACAACAACAAGAAGAGGACGTATTGCTGTACATACTCAAACAGATACAGGAGCTATTCATTTTCTAGACTTGGTAGATTCTCCTTCACTTACTTGTGTTAAGGAATTGAATCAAGATTGGATTGCATTCTTTACAAACGAAACCTATTCAGAGAGAGATAGTGATTTGGCTCAATTCTGGAATCACAAAACCGATACTTGGTTAAGAATGAAATATGGAGCTCTCAACAGCTCAACAATACATAATATTATGCTGGACGATGAGGGTACTGCTTTTATAGCCGACAATCAAGGTCACTTGCATAAGATTACAAACTTCTTTGAAAACTTGGCAGAGTGTAATAATAAAGAAGAAGTAGAAGAAATGAATTCTAACGAATGGTACGATGGCAGAGGTGTAAAAAAGGCACCTCCATCCTACCTAAAGAAAAAAGAATGTATTTCTCCTGCCCGAAAACAAATGACATTCGAAGAACGATTGGATTTCTTCGGGAAGAATTATAAACTGACAGAACAAAAGAAACAACGAAAAAAATAAAGATAGTTTTGATAAATGTGAATAATAGTTTTTTAGGATAATTACTTAAATAGTTGTTTGTAGTTGGGTAACCTTTTACCCTAAACGATAAAAGGTTCAAAAGGGTTCAGAGCGTGTCTGAACCCTTTTTATTTGCAAAAATAACAGATATTAACTTAATCAGATTATCTTTGAAAGATAATAAAATATCGAACTATGAAAAAGACATTTATGAACCTCTTATTGCTCGCGGGATTAATCCCTTTCTACCAATCTTGTAGCAGCGATAATACTCCCATTCAGCCCGAACCTGAACCTGAGCCCATCATCCTTGAGCAATCAAATGCAAGGATAGAGAGTTCTGGCGGCGAAGTAATCTTAACTTTTAAATCGTCACAAGAGTACTCCATTCAAAACCATTTAGATTGGTGTAAAGTTGAAGTAGAGGAAATGAATACAGAAGAGAAATCTGAATTTAAGTCGTACACCCTTCATCTTCTCATTGATGAGAGCTATATCTATGAAGACAGAGAAGGATATATCAAAATTATAGTTGCAAACAAAGAATATCCCATCCAAGTAAAACAAGCAGCTCGTACTTTAATAATACAAAACTTAGGGGCTTTTCAATATGAAAACATCAAGGCTGATGCTAAAAATATTCACTTCGACATCGTTTATAATAGTACAGCAAGAGTGCATCCACATTTACAGAACAAAATATTTGGACATCAATTATTAGATGTAGAAGAATTCTTTATCAAAAATGAAATAACAACCCTAGATTACGATTACCCTACAACAAGTTTTACAACTGAAGTAGGCGACAACTTTAACATTTTTCAAAATAGAAAACCCAGCTTAGAACTACAAAAAGAAATGGAAAATACTATTCTAAAAAATAGTTCAGCCCAATCCACTTCATTTACTTTTAGCAACGGCAAAAAGTATTATTCTAGAAAAGAATTACATTATGCAGGACAAATAGCTTTTAATTTAAAGCTAGATGAACTCATGGGTACTAGCTATAAAAAAGAGGAGTTAAAAAACAAAGTAGGATTTATTTTTGAATATGAACATCTCTTTTTTTCCTTAACATCTGATCTTCCTGAAAGTAAAATAATACTTCCTGAAAGCATATCCGAAGATAATATTGCATTTATAAGCACTATCTATTACGGAAAATTCGGATATCTCTTTGTAGAGACAGATCTAGACAACAAAGTTGAAATCAAGTCTATTCTAAATAAATTTGCTAATAAGGAGGTACTTACGAGTAAAGAGAATGAAATCATTAATGCTTCAAACTTTGGGTATCTAAAACCTGGCATTGACAAATATGATTTTATTAAAGGAATAGGTGCTATTAATAACTTCTATAAGGATAGTGCAAAACCTGCTAAAGAGCTTTGCTATCCAGCAAAAGTTTCATTAACCAAAGCTAAAACGTTGGGAGTTTATCCCGATTTTAAAAGATCCATTGATTTCACTTATTAATATCTATAAACATTTAAGCAAGAAGAGCAGGACGATTTGTGCTGCTCTTCTTTACTTTGTCACAGATTCTTTATTAACTTGTAGCTAAATATTAACCTCTTAGCGCAACTATGAATTTAGAAAACAGAGTAAATCAACTTATTCTTGAAGGAGAAAAACTATCTTCCACACTGATATTTAAACCCATACAATCGGGATCACTACAACTCTACCCCAATTACAAATCGAAAGAGAATGACCGGTACCAAAAGTGGAAATATGTGGTGGAGAGGTTCCTAACTGCATACTACCCTAGCTACATAAAACCTTTTAAGGAAGTATCTCACAAACTGACACCCAATAATCATGCAGGTATATTGGCTATATTAGAGTCGATTCAAGAATACCCTAATACTTGGGATAGGCCCCATATCACTCAAGAAAAGAAAGAGGGAACAGCCTCTTTTCCTATAGTTACTCCCAACCTACAACTAGCTTATGAGTTTTTATGGGAAGCCATACGAGATGAACTCACAGGACAACAGCTCAAAGATATTGAGCATATCATTCATAATAAAGAAGATGATGAACAGACATTGAAACTACTTATTCAATATCTATCCACCATTACCTCTGATTCGATTCCTAGGATATTAGCTAGAATACTAATGAACCCAACAGTCAGTCAGGGATTATCTAGATATTAGGTAATACGTACTATTACTCAAATACTACTCGCTTACCCGCATTTATCAACTGCATAAAAGTATCATAACTCATGAGGTTGGTATAATATTGATAATTATTCGTTGGCCACCCACGGTAGTTATATTTTAATTGAATACTATATTGCTTTTGATCTGAAGCATCAATCACGGGTAGTTTTACAGAACAATCTCCACCACCATTAGACTCAAATTCACCTGAATAGAATACATCCGAACCGTTTGTCACCACTACTTGATTCTTGTCTGCACTATTACTGCTAAGAGGATACTGAGTTATTAACCCTTGATAATAACCCTTAAAAGAGTATCTTTTTATTGTTTTATTATAAGGTAGAGTTGCTGTAACAAACTGATTAGACTCTATTATAAAATTCTCCGCAGGAGTCATAGAGCTCTCATTATACCCTTCTATCATTTGAAAATCTAAAACATAGGTTTTAGGCTCTGAAACAATCATTGTGTACTTAGCACGATCCTCTGATTCTATCCACTCATAAAGCAACTCAGAATTTGCCATAGCGGGAACCATCCACTTCGTGTATATATACACTTCAAAAGGATACATTAAGTTCTTGTCATCGGGAATAGTAAACAATATACGCGCTTTATCTCCCTGATTCTTTATCAGTTCTCCTTCTGGAACAGCTGATCCATTCTTATAAAACAACTGGATACTCGTAGGTTGGAAAGTAAAAGGTTGCTTCAGGGTAACCTTTATCACACGAGATAGCTTTGAGCCCTCTGGATTAATAACCATCTTAGCAACACGGATACTTCCATCTTGAGGAATTTTATTTAAAGAGGCTGTGATTTTCCCATTTGATATTTGAGGGCTAGATTTAAATACTGGATTTGCTGGATCATTTTCTTGCACATTTACAATTCTCAATAAAGAGTTTGTTTCAACATTCTTCTTCCAATATTTAGCCCACGTATTTAAAGTTAATTTAGCATTATCTGTAATTACAAAATGATATTTCTCTACTTCAAGCTTTTCATCTCCATACGTTATAATAGGATATTTCTCTAACGCTAACTCCAAAGATATATTATTATCAGCCAATCCATTCTTCGACTCTTCAAATGAGTTTGAGCCTTGTTTTTGAATACGTAGAATTCTGACCTTGTAGTAATAATTCCTTTTTAGAATAGACTCTACAAGATTATTATCATCAATTAGAGCTACTTTATAGAATGTTTTTACATCCCCATACATTCCCTCCAAAATGAGTGCTGAGTATTTTTTTTCTTCCAACTCTTCCTCTCGCTCAAAAGCATAAGCAAGAAACTTACCATCTGCCCCCTCTGCTGGAACATCTTTCAACTCTATATTATTGGCTTCTATTATAGAGTTTTCATCAAATTGATGAGTTGTTCTATTAAACGGAGCAATAGTACCCAAATCTGGAGTATGTATCAAAGTCATATTTTCCAATGTAAACACTTCGGATGCAGCACTTTCTAACTCTACAGAAACCTTTGCCACATTTCTAATTAAAGAAATACGAGAAGACAGTTCAGTGGTATTTTCATTAATCCCATTCTTCATTTCTACTCTTTGCCACATTCCTATATAATCTCCTTCTTTTGTAGAGAGTTGATTGATAACTTCTGTATCAGGCCAACCTATATATTCTGTTTCTTTGCTATCAAAGTCTGTCCAGTCCATATTAGCCACAAAGTGGATGGACTTAGGGTCGATACTTTTCTTAAGAGTTACTTCATATTCACTATATCCACTTTGAGATACTAGTGAAGCCATTCGTTTATACTGATAACCCTCTTCTTTATCGAATACCAACACAGCTAGACTTTCAATTGTATTTTCATTGACTTGAGTGGCTCTCGTTTCTTGATAGTTCAAGACATCAGTAGAAAAGGTTATTTTTACTTCATCCTTACCTACTACGTCGGGGTTATCTACATCCCAAGAATTATCCTCATTACAACCTACTACAACGAGGAAAGCCAGTAATATATATAGTATTTTTTTCATCTCTTACTCCTTTTTATTTAACATCACGTACACAGACTACATAGGCTGAACCCCTACTAACTTTTGTAATCTTACCCATAGAATATTTGTATTTACCATCAGCCGCCCAAAATAATTCTCCTTCAGTAAATAGATTATTTCGCTTAAATAAAATTGAATTATTATATTCTCTATCTACCATTAGCTCTAATTCAGCTCTTGTAGGCAACCTAAAATCTTCGTATGTTATTTCTGTCC
>NZ_DYYK01000135.1:0-15163 GCF_020741705.1 Bacteroides coprosuis | reverse complement strand
TAATATGAACGCACAAGTAGGTCTTACTAATCCTGGTTATATTGGTGCAGACGTATGTCACTTGAATCTACACAAAACATTTGCTATTCCTCATGGTGGTGGTGGTCCTGGTGTTGGTCCTATCTGCTGTGCAAAACACTTAGTACCTTTCTTACCGGGTCATGCGTACTTGGGAGATGATACCAACGAAGTATCTTCTGCTCCTTATGGTAGTGTGGGTGTAATGCCTGTAACTTATGGTTATATCCGTATGATGGGTGAAGCAGGATTGAAGAGAGCTACTCAGGCTGCTATTATCAATGCAAACTATTTGGCTGCTTGCTTTAATGATACTTATGGTGTGGTTTATAGAGGATTCAAAGGCTTTGTTGGTCATGAGATGATTCTTGAATGCAGAAAGATTCATGAAGAAACAGGTATTTCAGAAAATGATATAGCAAAACGTTTGATGGACTTCGGTTATCATGCTCCTACATTGTCATTCCCTGTATATGGTACATTGATGATTGAACCAACCGAGAGTGAAAGTAAGGCAGAGCTAGATAACTTCGTAGAAGTGATGGATACGATTTGGAAAGAAATTCATGAAGTGAAAGAGGGTAAATATACATTGGAAGACAACGTATTGGTAAACTCTCCACACCCAGAATATGAAATGGTATCAGATGAATGGAACCACAAGTATAGCCGTGCTAAAGCTTGTTACCCTATTGAAAGTGTACGTAATAATAAGTTCTGGATCAATGTGGCTCGTATCGACAATACACTTGGTGATAGAACACTATTGACTACTCGTTACGAAACTTTTGAAGATTAAGAGTATTCTCAATGCTATTATATGAAATAAGCCCTAGAAATTAATCTAGGGCTTATTTTTATTCGAATTTTTAAATAAGAACTACTTTATTTAAACACTTCGTGATGTACATTTTCTTCGTAAAACTTATCATGAGGTTCACGTTCTTGGTCGGCTACACCTATTGCTACAATAGCAATTGGCAAGATGTGCTTCGGAATATTGAACTCACGGCGTAAGTTATCTACAAATTCATCACTACCATAGGCTTCGAGCCATAAACTACCTAAATCTAGGTAAGTGGCTTCAATAAGCATATTTTCTACGGCTGCACTACAGTTTTGGACAAGTAGCTTTTCATTGGTTTCCTTAGTAGTGTCTCCACACACTAAAATTACAGCACTTGCATTGTGAGAAGACTTGGCCCACTTTTGTGATTGTTCCAATTTTTTATGACCTTCGGCACTGCGGATTACTATAAATTCCCATTCATTGGTGGCGAAAGCATTGGGTGCAGACATCCCTGCTTGAATAATCTTGTGAATCTTTTCGTCTGATACTTCTTCATTTTTGTACTTACGAATACTTCTTCTCTTAAAAATTGCGTCCATAAATTTTCCTTTCGATACTAGTTTTTCCCTATAGAAAGTAAGCTATCTTAGGCTCTGTTAAGGAGAGTTTTTAGTTTACCTTGGATTATGGGATTATTTGTTGAATAATACTACTAACAACAGGCTATCTATATGGTTCATCTATTTGTTGGTATTCTTTTCTGTTTTTAAGATAGGATGGGCAGAGGATGCTGTAAAAGATAGAGTTATAAAAGATGGATATAAAAAAAGGAAGTTTCTTGAGAAACCTCCTTGCTAGAACGCGATGAAAGTGCATTTATTTAGCCACAATCATTCTGATTGCTGTATTGTTTGTATTCATATATTGTTTCAAAGCTGAATAAGGTATTGTAATATTCAGGTCGCCTCTGGCATCAGAATTGAGTTCGTAGGGTTCATATATAAAGCGAATCCCTTTGGGCTCCAATACAAATTTTTCAGCAGGTTTAAGGCGAGTAATGTCAGCACCCAAATCTTTAATTTCCTCTTCTGATTCTACTCCAAAATACTCGAGCATACTCTCTTTTATTAATTGAGTTACTTGAGAATCTGTACCTTTCTTGAAAATATCGTGGTATGTTAAAACTTTGAAGTTGTAAAGGTCTAGGTTCACATATTGCGAACCAATAAGTCCGTTTCCACCATATTTACTATCAAACCAAGTAAACTGATAAACCAACATACTATTCCAATAAGAAAGCAGTTGAGTAGAAAATTTCATGCTATAGCTGTATCGTCTGATGAGATCTTTTACAGGCACAGATGTCCTTTGTTTGTCCTCATTGTATTCCTTCTGAATATCTTTTACGTACAAATTGGTCTTATCTGTCAAGTATTTTTCCACAGCTTGCTCAGTAGAAAGATCTCCGTATTTCTCTCCCAAAGCAGTAATGATGATTTCTCTATTTACAAAATTCTTTACTTTTTCATCTCCTGCACTAGCATAAGAGAGTTTAATATCGTGTTTGTATTTAGGAGAAAACGAGCTATTTGAAATAGCATAATCATGTTGCCATTGTTTGGTTTCAAAAACAAGGCTTCCTCTGCTTTGAGCCCATCCACTTATTGAGTTGGCAATAAGCATAAGACTGAGTAGAGCAAACGGTTAAAAAATTTTCATAATATAATCTATCTATGGGGTTGATATATTTATACGTTTTTTACAAAGTAAACGATATATGTTAAGATATAATAGATTTCTTGTAAAATAAAATATTAGACTCAATAAAAGTAGAATAAGTAAAGATATTTTTATCTTGTATAAAATAAGAAGTTAGAAAGAAAAAGGTGATAAAATCTATATACGAAGCTTTTTGTAAATATCCTTTTGTTTTCTTATCTTCTAAGGTTGTAGAATTTAAAAGAAACAATATCAAGCTTTTCTTTGTTAATATTTACATACATTAAAACAACTCTGAATGGGTAGTTGAAGTAATAAAGAATAACACTAATAATAGAGTATATGAGCAATATCATACATAAAACATTTCCTGTTTTGAATATGCATACAGCTAGTTGTGCTACCAATGTGGAAAGAGCAATAAACGATGAGCCGGGCATTATCGAAACAAAAGTGAATCTGGTAAACAATACGGTATATATTAAATATGATAAAAAACATATTACAGTAGGCGAGATCAGAGCCGCCGTGCTTTCTGCTGGATATGATATTATAATAGATCAAGAGCAACAGATATACCAACAAGAGCAAGAGCATACTAAGAGGTATCATCGTCTGCGTACGGAGGTAATTGGAGCTTGGGTGTTTACCGTTCCTATGTTATTGCTTTCAGTATCAAGAATCTTTGAGCATCTATCCTATACTAAATATATTATGTTACTCATCTCTCTTATGGTGTTGGTGCTTTTTGGACGAGAGTTTTTTGAAAATGCTTGGAAGCAGATGCGTAAAAAAATGTATCGCCTGGATTTACTGGTTGCAGTGAGTACTGGGGTAGCCTTTTTGTTTAGTGTATTCAATGTATTCTTTGCTGAGTTTTGGACTAGTAGAGGTTTCGAAGCACATACCTATTTTGAGCTGACTGTTATTATTACCACGTTTGTCATTACTGGTAAATTTATGGAAGCAAAAGCCAAGGGTAGTTCTACTCTGGCTATTCGTAACTTGATGGGACTTCGTCCTAAGTCTGCCCGTGTACTAAAAGGTGAGGAAAAAACAGATGTACCCTTGAAAGAACTGAAGGTAGGAGATCATATTATTGTACACCCAGGAGAAAAAATCCCAATTGATGGAATTGTAATAGATGGTGCATCGTATGTAAATGAGAGTATGATTACGGGAGAACCTCTTCCTATAGAGAAAGGAGTGGGTTCTAAAGTAACGGCAGGTACGGTTAATCAGCGAGGTAAGTTTGTGGTTCGTGCCGAGAAAGTGGGAGAAGATACTTTTCTAGCCCAAATTATTCGAATGGTACAAGAAGCACAAAATACAAAAGCTCCCGTGAAACGTATTGTCGATAAGGCTGTAGGGGTATATTTGCCCATTGTAGCTGTAGTTGCCCTACTTACTTTTGGTGGCTGGGTGATTTTTGGTGGAGAATATAATGTAGCCAAAGGTGTACTTGCTGGGTTATCGGTTCTTATTATAGCCTGTCCATGTGCCTTAGGTTTGGCTACCCCAATAGCCCTTTGGGTGGGTATCAATAAAGGGGCAAACCATCATATCCTAATAAAAGATGCCGTAGCTCTAGAGCAAACGCCTCAAATAGATACTTTAGTTCTTGATAAAACAGGTACCATTACAGAGGGTTCACCTACAATTGTGGGTTGGCTTTGGGCTACTCGTCAAGACAAAGAAGATGAGTACAAGCAAATCTTATTAGCAGCCGAAGCAAAGTCGGATAATCCACTAGCACTTTCTTTGATGGAAGAGTTGGCAATTCAACAAAATGTGAAGCCTGTAGATTTAGATTCGTATGTTAACTTACCAGGAAAAGGAATTATTGTAAAATACCAAGGAGATAAATATTGGGTAGGTGGAAAACGACTAAAAGAAGAACATAACGCAGAAATTAACGGACCACTGAATGAGATGTTAGTCCGTTATGAAGGTAAAGGTTACGGAATAGTTTACTTTGGAAAAGAGAATGAACTACTTGCCATCATAGCTATAGCCGATCAGATGAAACCGACATCTATTAGTGCAATCAAAGAATTGCGCCGAATGGGATTGTCTGTAACTATGCTTACGGGGGATAGCGAACGATCTGCTCAGGCAGTGGCTCATAAACTAACGATACAATCAGTAAAGGCAGAGGTTCTTCCTGATGAAAAAGAATCTTATATTCGTGGGTTACAACAACAAGGTAAGAAGGTGGCTATGGTAGGCGATGGTATCAACGACTCTCAAGCTCTTGCTTGTGCTGATGTAAGTATTGCTATGGGGAAAGGTACAGATATTGCCATGAACGTGGCAATGATTACTCTAATGACATCCGATTTATCTTTACTTCCTCGCACTATTCGATTGTCTAAGCGAACTGTCAAATTGATTAAGCAGAATCTGTTTTGGGCATTTATATTTAATGTTATTGCTATTCCTATAGCTGCAGGCGTATTCTACCCCGTGAGTGGTTTCTTATTAAACCCAATGATTGCTGGTGTAGCAATGACTTTATCCTCTGTTTCTGTAGTATTAAACTCATTTTTCTTTGATAGAGGAAAATTGTAATAGATGATATAACCTAAAAAAAGATCCCGATATGATGCGAGTTGCTTCATATCGGGATTTATTTTTATTAAAGTTTAATATTCAATTATTATCTCTAATCGTTCATTTGCTTATAACTTAATGGACTCATGCCCACGTAGCGTTTAAAGTATTTGCCAAAGAATGATGCCGTAGGAAAGTTGAGTGCATATGCAATCTCTTGTACAGACATATTCGTTGATTTTAGTTTAGCTTTAGCATCCATAATAACTACACTTGCAATTAAATCAAGAACTGTTCCTCCTGTTACTTGTCGTACAGTAGTACTCAGGTGTTGTGGAGTTAAGTCCAGTTTCTTAGCATAGAATTGAGCTCTACGTTGTTTGGTGTAATTTTGTGTGATAAGATGCAGAAGATCCCTATATATTTCCTCTTGACGATTTCTCGCAATAGGTTCATAAGGTCGGGTATCATACATATTTACAACTCCTATTAAGATTGCACACATAGAATGATGTATGATGCTCGGGTGAATTTGCATCTTTTCGTCGTTGGATACATTGGACCATAGAGTAAGAAAATCTTCAAGATGTTTCAATAGGTGTCCTTCAACATGAATAATAGGCTTCTCTACCATCTTATGGTAAGAAGTTGCTGCTATTTCCATTAAGTTAACCTGACTAATCGTGTTTGCCGAAAAACCAATAAAGCTCATCTTAACTGGACTAATCGCTTCTTTAAATTGGATGATAGTACCAGGTAGAAGTGTAATAAAATCTCCTTCTTTTACGGTGTAATCAATTAAATTAATTGTTACCTTCATTGAGCCTTTTAAACAGAGTGCAAAAATCCCAGCCTTTAATTTACAGGCTTGTTTATAGAGATTTAGCAAATCTTCTGTTATATTGTGCCACGCAAGTACATTACTTGGTAGGTCCACTTGTGGAAAATCGAAATCTAAATTAATTTTGCTTGCCATATTAGCAAATATAATATTAATTATTAACTCTAAATCAGTTGCTTTCTATAATTTAAAAATTATTTGTTGCGAGTATTAAAAATGAGTCTATTATTAGGGATTAAAGTTTCTTTTTTAATACAAAAATGTTTCGGAGTTATTTATTTTATAAATCTATGAAGACTATTACCGAAAATTGGAATATCATCACCTATGCCGAAGCATGGGAAAAACAGACTGAATATTTTAATGAAATCATTGATGCAAAAGTCAATAACAAACCACATACCAATACGTTAATCTTCTGTGAGCATCCTCATGTTTATACAATCGGGAAACATGGTAAGGATGCCAACTTATTAATCAATGATCAATTCTTAAAGCAGATACAAGCATCCTACTTTCATATTGATAGAGGAGGAGATATCACTTATCACGGACCAGGGCAAATAGTGTGTTACCCAATAATCGATTTGGAGGATTATCACTTGGGTTTGAAGGAGTATATTCATCTTCTCGAGGAAGCAGTTATTCAAACTTGTCGCCATTATGGTGTGGAGGCTGGAAGACTCGAAAAGGCTACTGGAGTGTGGCTCGATGCTCATCAACCTACCGCTCGAAAGATATGTGCGATAGGGGTGCGTTGCAGTAGATATGTCAGTATGCATGGTCTAGCTTTCAACGTAAATACTAATTTAAATTATTTCAACTATATCAACCCCTGTGGGTTTGTAGATAAAGGTGTAACTTCTCTCTCCAAAGAGCTAGGAAAAGAAATACCTTTAAAAGAAGCAGAAAAGGTATTGGAAGAACATCTGCTAAAATTGCTAAATGATCAGGTCTCTGTAAAATAAGGAGAAATAAATTGGGGGCATTGAGCGGGTTGTTATCTGTACGAAGTGTGTATTTAGAGGCATTTCTTGTTAGATAATAATTTTTACTCAAGGGTACTAGGTATCATTGCATATTAATTTGTATTTTTGCCTTTCAAACTGAATAATCAATATTTTTATAATAATTAATAGATAATGGCGAAAGAACTGAAAGATCTCACCAAACGTAGCGTGAACTACTCTCAGTGGTATAACGAATTGGTGGTAAAGGCTGATTTGGCAGAGCAATCGGCTGTGCGTGGTTGTATGGTAATTAAACCATACGGATACGCTATTTGGGAAAAAATGCAGCGTCAACTAGACGATATGTTTAAGGAAACTGGACACGTAAATGCTTACTTCCCGTTGCTTATCCCGAAATCATTCTTGAGCCGTGAAGCTGATCACGTAGAAGGGTTTGCTAAAGAATGTGCTGTAGTAACCCACTATCGTTTGAAAAATGCGGAAGACGGCTCAGGTGTAGTCGTTGACCCCGAAGCGAAACTAGAAGAAGAACTTATTATACGTCCTACTTCCGAAACAATCATTTGGAATACTTACAAGAATTGGATCCAATCTTATCGTGATCTTCCTATCCTTTGTAACCAATGGGCAAACGTATTCCGATGGGAAATGCGTACTCGTTTATTCCTTCGTACTGCTGAGTTTTTATGGCAAGAATGTCATACAGCTCACGAAACCCGTGAAGAAGCAGAAGAAGAAACAGTGAAGATGCTTAATGTATATTCAGAGTTTGCTGAAAAATACATGGCAGTACCTGTGGTTAAAGGGGTGAAAACTGCAAGCGAACGTTTTGCTGGTGCTTTAGATACTTATACTATTGAAGCAATGATGCAAGATGGTAAAGCTCTTCAAAGTGGTACTTCCCACTTCCTTGGTCAAAACTTTGCGAAAGCTTTTGATGTGAAGTTTGTGAATCGTGAAAATCAATTAGAATATGTATGGGCTACCTCTTGGGGTGTATCTACTCGTCTGATGGGTGCGTTAATCATGACACACTCAGATGATAATGGTCTTGTACTACCTCCTGCACTAGCTCCAATTCAAGTGGTAATTGTTCCTATCTTTAAGGGCGAAGAACAACTAGCTAAGATTGATGAAAGAGTGAATCCGATTATCAATAAGTTGAAAGGCATGGGTGTATCTGTAAAATATGACAATGCAGACAACAAGCGTCCAGGCTTTAAATTTGCTGATTATGAATTGAAAGGTGTTCCTGTTCGTTTGGTATTGGGTGCTCGCGACCTTGAAAATGGTACTATCGAAGTAATGCGTCGTGATACTCTAGAAAAAACAACTCACTCTATTGAGGGCATCGAAGAGTACGTAAAAGATCTTCTAGATGAAATGCAACAGAATATCTTTAAAAAAGCATTTGATTTCCGTACAGCTCATACTTTTGAAGTAGATACTTACGAAGAATTCAAAGAAAAACTAGATAAAGGTGGTTTTGTTCTAGCTCACTGGGATGGTACTCCTGAAACAGAAGCTCAAATCAAGGAAGAAACAAAAGCAACCATTCGTTGTATTCCTTTGGATGGCGATAAAACTCCTGGCAAATGTATGGTAACAGGTAAACCATCTAAATGCAGAGTTGTATTTGCTCGTTCTTATTAATTCAATAAGAAGTAATTAATGATATTGAAGGGTATGTCTTTTATTAGGCATACCCTTTTTTTGGAATAAGTTGTATAATAATCTGCTTATCCAATAAACTATGTATCGGTCGACTTGTTATAATCATTAAATACTTAAAGAGAGGATAGAGAATATGAAAGCAATAGTAATAGGGGCCACAGGTGCTACTGGCAGAGAATTGGTAAAACAGCTTCTAGCTAAGGAGTGGGTTTCAGAAGTAGTCGCTCTAGTAGCTCGTAAAAAGCTGCCCGATCACGGAAAGTTAAATCAACAAATTATTGATTTTGATAAGATAGAAGAGTATGCAGATTTAATTAAAGGTGATATTGCTTTTACTTGCATGGGTACTACTTTAAAGATTGCAGGTAGTAAAGAGGCTCAGTGGAAGGTAGATTATGATTATCAATATCAGTTTGCCCAAATAGCCAAAAGAAACGGGGTTCCTACCTTTGTTTTATTGTCGGCAATGAATGCCGATTCTCGCTCTTCGGTTTTTTATAGTAAGATGAAGGGCAAGCTAGAAGAGAGTATTGTTAGTCTTGATTTTAGTAGATTGATGATCTTTCATCCTAGTCTTTTAATTCGTCCAAACACAGATCGACCTTTAGAAAAACTGAGTGCTAATATACTTAATGGACTCAACAAGATAGGTTTGCTTAAAAAATATAAGCCTCTTAGAGTGAGTGATGTAGCTACTGCTATGATAGAATCTACCCATCATTTTAATAATAAAATAAACAGAATAGAAGTTGAAGATATATTGACTCTTATAAAATAGATAGGAGGAAGATAGATTTTACTAGATAGCAGACCTGTATAAGCTTTTATACGGGTCTTTTTTATGTAAACGAATCTCCTTTTGTTACAGAAATGAAAAATGAGACAAACTGGTGTGCCTTTTTTTGAATAAGATTACTTAACAGAAATAGCGTATGTGCAAGATGTTAGAGAGTAATTGCATAAGCAATAAACCAGATGAATTGCAGAGTATTTAAAGAGCTCCTTATGGTTCTTTATTATTGAAAAATAGAGTAGTTGATAAGCACTTAGTAAAAGTGAGAGGGGAGGGTAGCTTGTTTTTATTGCTTAACTACCTATACAGTTTTCTATATTTATTAGAGTCTATAAATGTTTTAGACTGTATTAAGAGTGCGTTTCCCTCTCTTTTCTACACAGTTTAAAAATCTATTTATCCTGCTCTTAGAACTGTTTTTTTGTTGAAAATGATAGTTTTGAAATGTGATCTAGTTAGTAAAATAGTTTGCAACCAGACAAATAATATTCATTTAAAGAAAAGAATTATGTCAGTAAAAATAGAAGATCTATTCAAATATAATCAAGAATGGGTAAATAAGAAACTTAACTTAGATCCTGATTTCTTCGATAACCTATCTGAAGAGCAAAGTCCAGAAGTTCTGTATATAGGTTGTTCTGACAGTCGAGTTACTGCCGAAAATATTATCGGAGCTCGGCCAGGCGATTTGTTTGTGCATCGTAATGTTGCCAATCTAGTAGTGGAAGGAGATATTAATGGAATGTCAGTTATTACTTATGCACTAGATCATCTTAAAGTGAAACATATCATTGTGGTGGGACACTATCATTGTGGAGGCATTGAGGCCGCTATGGCTCCTGGAGATTTGGGTGTACTCAATGCTTGGTTGGTACATATTCGAAACGTCTATCGTTTGCACCAACAAGAGCTAGATGCGATTGAAGATGATCATTTACGTAATGGTAGGTTAGTAGAATTAAATGTTGTAGAGCAATGTATAAACATTACTAAAACGGCAGTATTTCAGAGAGCTCGTAAAGAATATGGTGTGGAGATTCATTCGTGGGTATTCGATATTCACACGGGTAAGATTATTGATTTAGAATATGATATAGAAAAGTATTGGAAACTTGCTGAACCCATTTATAGACTAATAAGCTAATCATAATAAGTTCTGATTTTGTGAGTATTACTAATTTTTAAGCATGGTGGGGCTGTCAAAAAAGATTGACAGCCCCATTTTTTAGTCTATTTCATTTGAAAAGGTTGCTGCTATTCTCGTCAAAAAGGAGGTTCTGTCAGGATTAAAAACAAATCATGTCGGTGTCAAGAGAAGATCATGTCGGTGTCAAGAGGAGATCATGTCGGTGTCAAGAGGAGATCATGTCGGTGTCAGAATATATGGATCTTCCTTTTATAATAGTCGATATTGTGGTAATAAATCGGTCTGAGTTTAGTCCAAAAAATAAGGGAGAACTAGGTAAAGTTCTCCCTTATTTTTTATTTCCTAATAGTTCAATGAATAGGAAACACGTCTAAATTTATTTCTTGTCTGGAGCTGAATAACGAGCATTCAATCCATCAACTACTTCTTTTGTAATATCATAAGCTTTATCTGCATATAGTAGGTTGCTATTACCAGAGTTGCTAAGAATAAATGTATAGCCTTTTTCTTTGTTGTATTCTTTGATGAATGAGTTGATAGCATCACGAATATCTAAAGAGTTTTTTTGATCTTCAGCAGCATATTCTTGAGCTAGTTTATTTGCCAAGTTTTGTACTTCTTGTTCTCTCTTCATTAAGCGAGCTTGTTCTTGCTCGGCACGTTCACGACTTAAGAACGCATTGTTTTGTATTTTTCGTTGAAACTCATTGACTTCGTTTTGAAACTCTCTTTGCTTTTGGTTTAGAGTAGCATTCATATCTTCTTGTTTCTTCATCATTGCTTCTGTAACATCGTTCCAGTAGTTGTAATTTAGAAGAAGTGAGTCCATTTCAACATAGGCAATCTTGTAAGCATCAGATACTGCATTTTCTGCAGCTGCATTAGTTGAAGAATTTGTGGTTGTGGTTTCACCTTTACATTGCACAAAAAGGGCAACAATAGCAAAAGCAAAAAGTCCTTTTACAAGGTAGTTCAATCTCGTCTTCATAACTTATTTTGTATATGTTTTTATTGTTTTAGTTCAAGTGTTCTTTTTGGTATTGTGTGTGTTTATTTATTCTTCAATTCCACAAATTCATCATATCGTGAGCGCTTTCTAGATGCTCTATCTTGAGATTGTGCACAGCCTACGCCGCATTCTCTCATTTTTGGATTGCCACTTACATGGGTGTTAGGAAATTTCCCTCCCTTTACGAATAGCATCTTTATTCCTAATAGGAGCAAAGAAATTGCAAGTATTGCTATTGATATAAGTATTGTCTCAAACATTTCTATTATTTTTGTGTAATACAAAGATAGACTTTTGTATGAGTAAGACATACATTTTTAATATAAAAAATTTGCTGTCCCCTTTACGAATGCGCTATTTAACCATATTTAGTAAATTTAAGCTGCAGTGACTTAACACTCCCAGCGTCATTATAAAATATTAAGAACATGGATATAACTGACTTAAAACCAGCTAGTCTATTTCATTACTTTAATGAAATTTGCCAAGTTCCTCGTCCTTCAAAGAAAGAGGAAAAGATTTTGGCTTACTTAATAGATTTTGCAAAAAAGCATAATCTAGAGTACAAGCAAGACAAAATCGGTAACATTGTTATCAAAAAACCAGCAACTCCTGGTTATGAAAATCGTCAAACCACTATTCTACAATCGCACGTAGATATGGTTTGTGAAAAAAACAATGATGTTAAACACGATTTTGATAAAGATCCTATCGAAACAATCGTAGAAGGAGATTGGCTAAAAGCAAAAGGTACTACACTTGGTGCTGATAATGGTATTGGTGTAGCTACAGAACTAGCTATTCTTGCTGCTGACGACTTAGAGCATGGTCCTATCGAAGCTCTATTTACAATCGACGAAGAAACAGGATTAACAGGTGCTTTCGAATTGGCTGATGATATGCTAACAGGAAGTATTCTTTTAAACCTTGACTCAGAAGACGAAGGTGAATTATTTATTGGTTGTTCGGGTGGTATCGACTCTGTTGCAGAGTTTGAATACCAAGAAGTAGAGGTTCCTCAAGGCTATTTCTTCTTCAAAGTAGATATTAAAGGTCTTACCGGTGGTCACTCGGGTGGTGATATTCACTTAGGATTGGGAAATGCAAATAAGATTTTGACTCGTTTCCTTAACCTACTAAACAACAAATACGATTTATTCCTTTGTTCAATTCATGGAGGAAACCTTCGTAACGCTATTCCTAGAGAAGCTGTTGCGGTTTGTGCCGTTCCTGAAGAATTCAAACACGATGTACGCACAGATTTAAATGTATTTGCTGCAGAGATAGAAGATGAATTGGGTGTGATCGAGCCAAATATGAAGTTTGTTCTTGAATCAGAAAAACCTCAAGCGAAAGCTATCGACCAAGATACTACTCGTCGTCTTATCAAAACTCTTTATGCTGCACCTCATGGTGTGAAAGCAATGAGTCAAGATATCCCTGGACTTGTTGAAACTTCTACCAATCTGGCTTCAATTAAAATGAAACCAGGCAATATCATCCGCATTGAAACGAGCCAAAGAAGCTCTATCCTTTCTTCTCGTGATGATATGGCAAATACTGTACGTGCTGCATTTGAACTTGGTGGTGCTAAAGTGAGCCATGGTGAAGGTTATCCAGGATGGAAACCAAATCCTCACTCTGAAATAGTAGAAGTTACTGCTGAATCATACAAACGCCTATTCAATAAGGATGCAGAAATCAAAGCGATTCATGCAGGCTTAGAGTGTGGTTTATTCTTAACTAAATACCCACACCTAGATATGGTGTCTTTTGGTCCTACTATGCGTGGAGTTCACTCTCCAGATGAACGTCTGCAAATCTCTACTGTAGATTTATTCTGGAAACACTTAGTTGATGTACTAAAACATATTCCAGCTAAGAAATAAGAGCATACTTTCTCACTATAATACTAAGGCAAGCTTGAATAAAGCTTGCCTTTTTTGCTAATATTCTACTATGAAACACTTCTTATTTGCTTTCTTATTCTGCTTTACAAGCCCTGTATTTTGTCAGATAAACTTACCCTTTAATATCCTCTTTTGGAATGTTGAAAACCTCTTTGATTGCAAACACGATAGTTTAAAGAATGATACTGATTTCCTTCCCGAATCTCTAAAGCATTGGAACACCTATAAGTATAGAAATAAATTGACTGCAATAGCCAAAGGTGTTGTGGCCGCAGGAGAATGGAATTCTCCAGCAATTATCGGACTTTGTGAGGTGGAAAATGACTCAGTACTTTATGATTTAACCCAGAAAACCAATTTGAGGAATATAGGCTATCGGTATGTGGTTACACAGTCAGAAGATGCAAGAGGAATTGATGTTGCTCTACTTTATTTACCAGAGTATTTTAGGTTGACGAAACATGAAAGTTTAAAAGTTGGCAAGTTGAAGATAGGTAACCGACTGACACGCGATATTCTTCATGTAGAAGGTGTTCTGCTTACTAGTGATACCCTTGATTTATTTGTAGCTCATTTCCCTTCTCGCTTTGGTGGAAGAAAACATTCAGAACCCAATCGTATTCAAGTTGCTAAAGTTCTGAGAAATGCTGTCGATTCTTTGTTTTACATCCGTGAGAAAGCTAATATCGTGATTATGGGAGATTTTAATGATTATCCAGACAATCGCTGCGTTACAGAAATATTGAATGCTACAGCTCCTACAAAAGATATTTCGAAGCATCAGCTCTATCATCTCTTGGCTCGAAAGAGGGAGAAGTATACTTGGGGAACTTATAAGTATAAGAATGAATGGGGAGTGCTAGATCATTTTATTGTCTCAGGTAATTTACTCGACCATACACAAGATTTCTATACCTCTGAACAGCAAACAGACATCTTAAAACTCGGGTTTTTACTTATAGAAGATAAGAAGTATGGCGGAAGCAAACCCTTCCGTACTTACAATGGCATGCAATATCAAGCAGGGTATAGTGATCATCTTCCAATACGCTCTACTTTCACCTTAAAGCTAGAGGATTAATCAATCTTTACATCCTGAATATTATGGATTATAGAGTTGTTCTCTTTTTTTATGGGCGTTAAATTTAAATTGATTTGTGGCTCTTTTCGTATATTCTCTTCTTGGCTAGAAGCATCTGACGTCTCTATAGGAGCTGATTGAGGAATATAGACTTGCTTATCGGTACGGTATAAAATCATAGCCGATTGACCACTCACAAAGGCTTGACCATAAGCATAACTGAGTCCGTTCTCATTGATATACCCATCTTTACAAACTACAATATATCTACCCTCGGGAATATTAACACGTACAGCATCTTTCCCCGCATTGTAGATAACAAGAATATCTTCCCATTCATCTTTATTGGCATAATCTTTCAGACGATAGGCAACCACCAACGGCTTTTCTGTAGGTAGAAACTCTACCTGCTTACGGAGTAGGTTGGCATCATCAATACGAAATGCAGGGTGTTTTTTACGGAGTTGAATTAATCCTTTTATATATTGATAATGGTCCCAATTACTTGTCTTTAAGTCCCAATCAAGAGCTTTGCCTTCATTGTTTTTAGGTGAGTCTGCCTTTTGTTGAGGCTGCATAAACTCTTCCCCAGCATAAAGCATGGGTACACCTTGTGACGTAAAAAGAGCCGTATAAGCCAATTTACTCAATCGAACC
>NZ_DYYK01000134.1:0-23344 GCF_020741705.1 Bacteroides coprosuis | reverse complement strand
AAGAGGTTGTGGAGTTGGTTCTTATTCAAATTAAAATTTGCTTACTGTAGATAACACTTTTTGATGAATAAAATAATAAATAAAAAGGCTGTTCTTTGTAAAACATGTTTTGGAGCGTTTGTTTTGATGTATTTAATATTGGGCGTTATTTAAGATAATTAAAAGGCGATATGGCTTGTTCTTGTTTTTAATGGGTCAAAATATGAAATTAAAAGCTTTAAAGGTTAATTTTATGGCTTTTAAAATAGAAAAATATATAAAATAAGTCAGGCTTAATTATGCAATAAATGTATGTTTAATCGTTTTTGTTCTGATGTCGATTTATCTCTGTTTTATACAATTGCTTATGCAACTTATTTTTTGTTATTATGTAATTTAAAATAAATATTAGCTTTGGTTTTTACACTTCTCTTAAAAGTGTTGTATTCCTATAAGTGCTTATAGGAGATATGTTTGTAGTAATATTCTTACTTAAACGCAGAAATGTAATGAATTTTAAATTCACTGTATATTTTAGAGATAGAAATGTAATATGGTATTAGATTTCAAATGAAACTTAAATAAATTCATCTTTTTGTTAGATAAAATTGGTGTAAGTCCAAAATATTTGCATATCTTTACACCTAGTGATTCCGAAATGGAGTCATTGCTTCAAGTAGATTTAAACTGACTTACAAACTCGGCTGAGCGGTATACTCACCCTGTAGTAAGTCAGTTTTTTGTTTTTTTGCCTCAGTCTATTTAGTTATGGATTGCAAGAACTATTCTTGTGCTATTCAGTTTATATGATACAGCATATTGCATGAAAAAGTTTATCTTCAAAAAGTATACAGAATTGGGTGTTACCTTTGAGTTACGTTAGAATGTTACAAATGTGCTTTGTGAAAAGCATTTAGTAATTATGAATTTGAAGCTCAATGAAATGTAGAAATTTGATTGGTATCCTAAAAAAGCTTCATGAATATGGGGTTTGCAGTAAATACACGCTACTGTTAACCCCATTGTTCATTTTATGCTATTTAAACCTAACTTAAATATTATGGCTAAAGAATCCTTTTCTCTTAAAAAGCTCATGCCGAGCAGTAAGGCAGGGATGTTTTTGAAAGGCTTGGGTAATATTCTCTTGCTTTTTATAGTTATCGGCTTGATTGTCCGTATCCTCTTTTTATTCAATAGCCAGACGGCAACCTCCTTTACTATGCTTGAGCAGCTTGAAATATTTGGACTGGGCATGATCAATGATGTAGCTATGGCTATCATTCTAAACGTGTTTTTATGGCTGTCTTTAATTGGGGTGGGAGAGAGGAAATATAAATTTCCTTTTGGTTATTTTATTTTGGGTTTCTTTATTCTCTCATGGATATATCTTACTTTTACGAATACCGTTTTTCATGAATACAACAAGTCACTAGCCCGCATTCTAAAATATTTAGCTCTGTATAAATCGATCAGTTTTGGGCTACGATTATTTATTCCCTCTATTCGCCAGAAGTGGAGTTACATTAGTTATGTAGTACTCATTTTTGTATATGTTTTAGCCATGTTGACTAATGCAGTGAGTGAATACTTCTTTTGGGATGAATTTGGATTGCGTTATAACTTTATTGCAGTAGATTATTTAGTCTATACGCATGAAGTCATTGGAAATATCTTAGAATCTTACCCTATCATTCCTCTCTTATTGGTATTAATTACGGTAGCAGCTGTAATTACCTTCTTCATGGTTCGTAAAGATTCTGTATTCTTTCGAAAAACAGTGTCATTCAAGACAAAAGCTTCAGTGTCTATAGCTTATTTAGTCTTGGTGGGAGGATCTATGTGGCTAGTCAATGCAACTAAATACTTTCAGAATAATCAAGATGTATTTCTCAATGAATTGCAAGCCAATGGTATCTTTAAGTTTTACGAAGCATTCAAGAGTAGTGCCTTAGATTATGATACTTTTTACCTTACTCTAGGCATCCATGATGTGAAGTCTTTTATCAAAGGTAGGTACAACTGTGAAGAAGGTGCAGATAGTTACCCGATAACGTATATGCAACCCGAAGTACATAAAAATATAGTACTTATAACCGTAGAAAGTTTGAGTGCCGACTTCTTAGCTCATTTTGGGAATACAGATCATCTCACTCCTCGTTTAGATAGCTTAATCCAACATAGCTTAGTGTTTAATAATCTCTATGCAACGGGTAATAGAACAGTCAGAGGACTTGAGGCTTTAACTCTGTCGTTACCACCTAGCCCAGGAGAAAGTATTATCAAACGACCTGATAACTCGAATCTTTTTTCAGTAGGGAAAGTATTGAAAGAGAAAGGATATACGGTGCAATATATTTATGGAGGAGATAGTTATTTTGATAATATGGGTACTTTCTTTTCAGGGAATGGTTATGAAATCATTGATAGTAAAGACATCGATAAGAAAAAAATTACTTATCAAAATGTATGGGGTGTATGTGATGAAGATTTGTACACCAAGGCTCTCGAAGTATTTGATGATAATGAGAAGCTAAATAAACCTTTCTTCTCTCATTTAATGACAGTAAGTAACCATAGGCCATTTACCTATCCAAGTGGTAAAGTCTCTATTTCTCCCGAAACAAAGACTAGGAGTGGGGCAGTGGAGTACACTGATTATGCCATTGGCGACTTTATCGAACGGGCAAAAAGTCACAGTTGGTTTGAGAATACCATTTTCATTGTAGTGGCAGATCACTGTGCTTCAAGTGCAGGTAAAGTAGAATTACCCCTCGATAAATATCATATTCCTGCTTTGATTTATGCTCCAGGTTTTGTAGAACCTCAAGAGGTAAACACACGAGTGTCACAGATAGATATTATGCCTACCGTGCTGGGAATGTTAAATCTAAATTACGAATCACAATTCTATGGTATGGATATCTTTCACAATGTCAACTATAACCCGAGAGCTTTTATTGCAACTTATCAAGATTTAGGCTATTGGTCGGGAGATATCTTAACCGTTCTTTCTCCTGTTAAAAGAAATAGACAATTTCAAATCATTCAGAATGGCTTTATGTTTGAAGAAATACCTCTAAAGACAGAGCACGAAGAAAGCTTAGATGATGCTATATCTTACTATCAATCGTTGGAGTTGAAAGAGTGGGAAGAATAGGGTCGGGACAAGTAAAATAAGTAGAAATAAAGTCTACACATTATGCTTTATTATCTAAATCTCTACCTATCTTTACTTCAGTAAACCTTAAATGTTTTGTCTATGTCACAGTTGTTATTCCATGGTGGTGAGTTACTTCGCATCTCCCATCGTAATAAAAGCGAACTTGAAGTTTCTAGTAATAAAGGGCGCACTTGGACTACCCGATACAAAGGGGGAACGTATGGTGAGTTCTTAGATTTGATTTGGGCGGAAGATGAGCTATTAGGATTAACTACCAAAGGTCTTTATTATTCTAAGGATATGGGTAGAACTTGGCTCAAACGTTCATAGATAAAGAGAATGTATTGTTATAAAACGAGGCTACACTGAGCAGTGTAGCCTCGTTTTTTGTATAGTGATGGGGAGTTAAGTCCTCTTAACAAAATCGAGATATGTTTTAGGTATTGTAACAAACTCATTATTAGAATGTAAAATAGTCTTAATAGAATTGTAATGATGTAAATCTACATTTGTGTCGTAAACAATTGAACAGACTATGATTACTAAACAACGATTATTCGTTTTACTCTTCTATTTATTTACCGTACTACCTTTTAGCTTTGCAGCTATAATTAAAGGAGTGGTAATAGACAAAGTTACTCAAGAGCCCTTAGTAGGAGCTACAGTACAAATCTTATCTAGCTCGGCAGCTACAATAACTAATATGGATGGCCAATTCGAACTCAATACCGACAAAAAGGGGAGTGTCAGCATTGAAGTGAGATATTTGGGTTATCGTAGTGAGCGTTTAGATGGAATAAATGTACAAAGTAAAGATTTAATAGAATTTAAATTAGAACAAGATGAACATCTGCTCGACGAGGTATCTGTTACGGCTCATCAGCCTCGGAGTTCAGATATAGGCATGCTTACAGCCCAGAGGAACAGTTTGGTAGTTCAGTCTGGAGTGTCAGCACAGCAAATAAAACGCACACAAGATAGCGATGCATCTGAGGTTATTCGTCGTATTCCTGGTATAAGTATTATCGACGATAAATTTGTGATGGTACGTGGGTTATCGCAACGCTATAATAATGTGTGGATTAATCAGGGAGCGGTGCCCAGCTCGGAGGCTGATTCGCGTGCCTTTTCTTTTGACATAATACCTAGCAGTCAGCTAGATAATATGGTGATTGTGAAGTCGGCAGCTCCACAATATCCTGCCGATTTTACGGGTGGTTTTATACAGATAACCACTAAATCTATTCCAGAATCCAATAGTCTTTCCATTTCGTTAGGCTCAAGTATCAACTCGGAAGCACATTATAAGAACTTTTATTCTTCTAAAAGTGGAAAGACAGATTTTCTTGGGTTCGACTCTTCTCTTCGTCCTTTGCAAAATGGCATACATACAGCAATGAATACTTTTGAAGGCTACCCTGAAGCCATCGACTTATTAAACAATAAATTAAATAATGATTGGCAGGTTAAAAAGAGAACTCCTGTAGGAGATATGAAATTCAATCTTGCTTATAATCGCGCTTGGCAGTGGAACAATGGAGAAGAACTTGGCTTACTTGCCAGTGCAAACTATAGCAATAGTTATAAGGCATATCGGAATATGGAGAACTCGCTCTTTGGTAGTTACGATGAAGTAAATAACCACCCTGTCTATCTTCGTCAAAGTACCGATAATCAGTTTACCAATGATGTAAAGATGGGCTTTTTACTCAACTTGGCTTTTCGATTAAATCCTACTCATTTATTTGAATTCAAAAATAGCTTTAACCAATTGGGTAAAAATAGATATACCACTCGTGAAGGCTATGATGCTCAGAGTAATCAAGAACAGAGTATGGAGTACTATTACTCAGCTCGCTCTATCTATAATACACAGTTTACAGGAAAGCACGATTTTAAAGAAAACAGCTTGGACTGGACAGTGGGTTATGCTTTTGCAAACAGAAACCTACCCGATAGAAAAAGAATCTTACTCAATGATGAGTTGGAACAAGGTAAAATAGGGCTGACAAGTGGTTCAGATATCAGTAGGGAGTTTACTTATCTAGTTGAACATATTGGTTCTTTAAACATCAATTACGATCATCAGTTTCATTGGGGCAACCTCAATCCATTGATGAAAGTAGGGGCGTATGGAGAGTATCGTACTCGAAAATATGATACCCGTCTATTTTACTTCAACTGGAACTATGGAGAAAATACCTTACCTCAAGGCTTTAGATACCTACCTATTTTAGAAGAACTATTGATTCCTTCTAACTATGCCTATGATAAATTTTACTTGCAAGAGCAAGTGAATAAAATCAATGATTATAAAGGGAATAATACACATATGGCGGGTTATTTAGCTTGGAATGTTCCTATCCAGAAGTTTACGTTGTTTGCTGGAGTAAGATATGAGTATAATCGCATGGAGTTAATCTCTAATACAAAAGCCCATGAAAAGAGCGAAATCAGTACGTATTATACATATCGTGATTTCTTTCCATCGGCAAATCTATCTTATGATTTTAACGATAAGCACCAGTTGAGATTAGCTTATGGTAGAACTGTAAATCGCCCAGAATTCAGAGAGCTTTCTTCTTCAGTATTCTATGACTTTGAGTTGGCTAGCAATGTGCAGGGGAATAGTGAACTAAAACCTGCGTACATACACAACTTAGACTTACGTTATGAGTATTATCCTAGTAGTGCAGAATTGGTGTCGCTCTCTCTCTTTTACAAGCATTTTTCTAATCCTATAGAGTGGACCTATACTGTAAACGGTGGAACAAACCTAACATACTCTTATGCCAATGCTCATGCTGCTAAAAACTATGGTATTGAGTTGGAATTTCGTAAAAACCTAGACTTTATCGGACTGCCCAATTTTAGTTTGAACTTCAATGGAGCACTCATTAAGAGTAATGTCGATTTTGAAAAAGGAAGCAAAGAGAAAAACAGAGCTATGCAAGGACAATCTCCTTACCTCATTAATACGGGTTTGTTTTACAATAACCCTGATTGGGGCTTCAATGCAGCTATCCTTTACAACCGTATCGGCAAACGTATTGTGGGCGTTGGCAGAAGTGTAGGAACAGTAGGAGGAGAAAACACGAGTGATATACCCAATTCTTATGAGATGCCTCGCAATAGTTTAGACTTAACACTTGGTAAACAATTCAAATCTTGGGAATTCAAAGTCTATGCTAAAGATATAATTGCTGATAAAGTAATCTTTAAACAGATAGATGAAAATAAAGATAAAAACAGAATGGATGAAATAACTAAAAGCTATAAACCAGGTAGAAGCTTTGGCTTTAGTATTGGTTATGCATTCAAATAATAAGACACAGTAATCTTAAAACAGATCTTAAAATGAAAAAAATGAAACAATTATTCGGTTTAAAATCAGCCTTAGTAGCTATTTTAATGATTGGTGCATTTGTCGCTTGTTCAGATAGCAACGATGATAGTACCATAGAACCTGGTCCAGAAACTAAACCTACAGATCCAAAGGTAGAATATATAGGTAATGTTGCTCATAGTAAGGGTATTCTTTTTAGTGAAGGGACTCAACTCGGTAATGGGGATCAAAACTTTGTGTTTACCGGTAAGGAAACACTAAAAAAAGGTGTGTATCACTTAAAAGGTTGGGTATATGTGGGCGAAGGAGCCGAACTAACCATTGAGCCAGGTACCATCATAAAAGGGGATAAGCAAACTAAAGCGGCTCTTATTGTAGAAAGAGGAGGTAAGCTATTTGCTCAAGGTTATGTTAAAGAACCCATTATTTTTACTTCTGAAGAGGCTGCTGGTCAGCGTAAGCCAGGCGACTGGGGTGGAGTGATTGTTTGTGGTAAAGCGAAGAACAATCAAGGAAGTATGAAGGTTGAGGGTGGTCCCCGCTCCGAACACGGTGGTGATAATGATGCAGATAATTCGGGTGTCTTGAGTTATATCCGTATCGAATTTGCAGGTTACCCTTTTGAAAAAGATAAAGAAATCAATGGACTAACTTTGGGTTCTGTTGGTAGAGAAACGAAACTAGATCACATCCAAGTATCTTATTCTAATGATGATTCATTTGAGTGGTTTGGTGGTTCTGTTAATGGTAAATATTTAATTGCTTATAATGGCTGGGACGATGATTTCGATACAGACAATGGTTTCAGTGGACATATTCAGTTTGGTTTAGTGGTAAGAGATCCTCGTATTGCAGACGTATCTCAATCGAATGCATTTGAATCAGATAACGCTGCAGACGGAGCTGAAATCTCTCCTTTTACCAATACAATCTTTAGTAACATTACAGTAATTGGTCCAGCTACTGCTAAAAACAGAGCAGCAGGATTCCAAAACACATCCGACTATATCAATGGCGGTCAGCTCAATCCAAACAACGGTGCTGGTATGGGTAAATTCCAAGCTGCCATGCACATTCGTAGAAACAGTCGTTTGGCTTGTCATAACTCGGTGTTTGTAGGATTCCCTATCGGTTTAATATTAGATGGAGAAAAAGGAAATACAGTTCAACAAGCTAAAGAGGGTAAGATAAACTTGAAAAACCTTTATTTCGCAAGTATGGACGTTACAGGAACAGATGCCAACAAGCAATACATAGATATGCTTGGTACTTATGAGAATGGTAAAATCACCTATGATGAAACAAAACCATCTTTCTCTACCACATACTTCAACTCTATCTCTTCTAACAAAATGGTTGAAGAAGATCAGCTAGGTTTAACTAGTGGGCGTATAGATGTAGGTCAAAACTACATACCCAAAGCAGGAAGTGTCTTGCTAAAAGGAGCCGATTTTAGTTCGATACAGAGTAACTTCATATCCCCCGTTAACTATATTGGAGCTTTCTCTGGTTCAGATGATAATTGGATGGATGAATGGACTAATTTCGATCCGCAAAACACAAACTATTAGTGTATAGTCTGTTTACAATGGAGCCTGCATATGAATGCAGGCTCTTCTTTTTAGTTGGGCTGTTGGAATATATGTACGAAGCAATCTTCTACAGCCCTTAAACAAAGGCTTTCTCTAAGTTAATATGTTAAAAAGATGTTCCAATGATATAATATGAAATTATTTATCCATATTTAGCAAATAATTAAACCTATATTACAAACATTATGAAAAAGTATTTAGCTGAAATGATTGGTACTATGGTACTTGTATTAATGGGGTGTGGAGCTGCTGTGTTTGCAGGAGCAGTACAGCCTTTTGCCTCTGTAGGTACACTAGGGGTGGCTTTAGCCTTTGGTCTATCTGTACTAGCTATGGTGTACACCATTGGGAAAATATCAGGATGTCATATTAATCCTGCAATAACACTGGGTATGCTTGTTTCTAAAAAGATTTCATCAAAAGATGCAACGATGTATATGCTGTTTCAAGTAATAGGAGCTATCATCGGTTCTGCTATTTTGTATGTGCTAGCTAAAGATTCAGGATCTACCACTACGCTCACTGGAGCCAATGGTTATACCTCTGTGTTACCAGCGTTTGTGGCCGAAACTGTATTTACCTTTATCTTCTTATTAGTCGTTTTCGGATCTACATCTAAGGGAGCAGATAACAAATTTGCAGGAATAGCTATTGGTTTAAGTTTGACGCTTATTCACATTGTATGTATTCCTATTACTGGAACCTCTGTAAATCCAGCAAGAAGTATAGCACCTGCTATTTTTGAAATGGTACAAGGTAATGGGGCAGCTATGGGCCAATTGTGGTTATTCATTGTAGCACCATTTTTAGGAGCTATTATTGCTGCTGTGGTGTGGAAAGCTATTGATACAGCCAAAGAATAATAAATAGCGTGAAATAGATAAAACAAAAGCCAGCCTGATTACTCAAGTTGGCTTTTGTTCTTTATAGTCTATAAATCGGCTTTTTTAAGCGTTCATCAACGAAGTTTAATGAGCTGCTTTCTTCTATTTACTTCTTGATAATCATCATCCCATAGCATTACGAGCTGAGAGATGTTGGGTGTATCAGGCGAGAAAGTTATATTCATTACAATATACTCCTTGGGGTTGATTACAGGACTAGATATAGTAGTGATTCTGAAAGTTTCACTGATATCTTGACTCGTTTGAGGGTGAATAAATTTAAAGCTGATGTTTCTAGCGATTGCCAATCCATCGTTTCGTATGCTAAGTTGTACCTTATTGGCATCGTGTGTTTTGCTAACTACAGCCACTAGGAAGGCTTTTTTCTTTGCAAAAAGACCTTGATCACCTATTCCTAGTTCCAATTCATCCACCTTCCTCCTTAGATTACTTAAAGCTCTCGTATGTACGCTAAAGGTAAATACAGCAAACCCAAGGGCAGAGAAGGCAACTATTAAGCTTAAAAATTCCATAGACTAGTTTTTTATTTATTTCTATTTGTGAGATTCTACTTACTCTTTATTTTCAATTACTTTCTTTAAACTTTTCTGACTTAAGTTTCCTTGTAGTTTTAAAAGACCGTCTTGAAGAGCAACAATGATATATGCTTCACTCACTCTATCTTTTATAGGTGTGATTTCTTTTTTATCAAAGTAGATTTCTAAGATGCCCAACTTGTTATTGTAATAGTAATAAAAGTCTTTTACATCTTGTTTTACCTCTTCTCCCATTTGCTCAGAAATTGTTTTCTTTCCTAGATTGTTTTCAAGGAATGAGTAGCTGGTATTAACAGTTGGTTCATTTTCGGTAGGTACAGCTTTTACTTCTTCCCATGTACCCTCAATAGATCCCAAATCAGCCTTTAAATCTTCGCGAATGAGGGTATAATCATATCCCTGACTATCAAAATCGAATTCTCTAAGTTGTAATTGATCTCCTGTAAATCGAAGAATTCTGTGGTTAAAAACAGAAGATCCGCTTTCATTAGCAGCTTGATAATCTTTATCGTAGGAATAAAGTCTCCATCCAAATAAACCTCCATTTAAAGGAGAATAGCTAGATATAACGTGTTGTACGAGTTCTCCGCGCATACCGGGATGGGCAGATTTTCCGTAAGTAAACTTGTAGTCGTTGTGATTTTTATCGAATACATAGTACCATGCAGCAGATTCAGGATTTTCCGATTCTTCAGCTGGTTGCGCAACAGATAGATCTACTTTCCAACGACCATTTAAGCGATCCAGAAAATTATCATTCCAGTAATTGTCGTCATTATCGCTATCTAAGCAACTGCTAAAGGCTATGACTCCGAAGCCAAGCAGTAAAAGAGTTTTGAATTGATTAAGTAATTTCATTTTAGTAAATAATTAAAGGTTTATATTCTCTATAAGAAATGGTATTACTATTAATTTACAAATAATTAAACCCACTTCCTAAAAGTTGTATGTCCAATAAAGTCTATTTTTATAACAAATAATAAAGTGAAAGTGTTGATTAATAATACTTTTATCTTCTTGTTTCCATAATTTTTTATAAATTAATGCCATTCTATGGAGAAGAAACTCTAATATAGCTTTAACTCCAGTAGGAATTTAAATTAATTATAAGTTTATGATAATATAACTTTACTTACTTCAGAGTATCATATATTGTTTCTAGACTGTTACAAATATCTAAATGCATCTGCCTTATGAAAGATATGTTTAAATTTATAGGAATCTCCGTACGTACGAGCAATGTAAATAATAAAGCGGAAGACGATTTAACGAAGTTGTGGACTCGTTTTTTTGAAGACGATATTTTACACAAAATTCCACATAAGGTAAACACGGATGTGTATGCCATTTATACGGATTATGAATCCGATTATAAAGGAGAATATACTTGCTTTATTGGGTGTAGGGTGAAAGTGATGGAATCTATTCCGAGTGGAATGATAGGGAAGGAATTTCCTGCTCAGCCCCATAAGTTGTTTGTGGCAAAGGGTGCTTTGCCCAAAGCTGTAGAAACCACCTGGCAAGAGATATGGGCACAAGATAAATACCTAGAGAGGAGTTACACGTATGATGTAGAGGTGTATGGACCCGATTCTCAAAAAGGAGATAACTCCAAAGTGGATATTTATATAGGAGTAAAATAAATCTCGTTTTTTATCAAAATATAGGGTAAGGTAGAATGATAATACATTTCTACCTTATTTTTTTGATCGGTGTCAAGAGGTTGTCATGTCGGTGTCATGAAGTAACTTTGACACCGACATCGTATCATCATGTCGGTGTCAAAGTGTTTCTTCAACTACTTCTATTTTCTTCTATTTTATTGCTTTTAGCAAAAAGAAAGCCTATCTATTTTTTAGTTAGATAGGCTGTATATCAGTTCTTTTTTGAAATTGGTTTATCCGTGCAAAATACTACCTACAACAAGGAATACGATGCCTAATGCTAGGGTAGTAACTAGTTTTCTACTCATCTTCTTTCTTTTTCTTCTGCCTATCAGTATGATTAAATAAGCAAGGATAGGCGACCCAAAAAACACCAAGACAAAATTGAGTAATAACAGCCAACCCCATGGAATATTGGTAAGTTGTGTCCAGGCAAAGATGGGCAGAATTAAACCACACAACCAAGGAAGTAGCATTAAAGAAGGTTTACGAGTGTAACGTGGTCTTTTAACGCGATTTCCACTTATTATGGCGGTATGTATCCCTAAGGTTGCAATTAATAATAGGGCTCCCAGAAAGAGTAAAACGTGTGACATAGTGCTTGTATCTATTAGTTTTTAAGAATATTAGTGATTAAAATTATTAAGTATTTTGTACTTATAATCCTGTACAATACCAATCATTTCATCTATAAATTGATCTACCAGTTTTTCTTGTTGAAAGAAAGAAATATAGCGAGCCTTAGGTAAGTTGAGGCTGTGAATGATTTCTTTCTCATGGTAAGGGTATCTCCAAGTAATAGTCAGGGTACCTTTATGATAACTAAAATTGATGACTTGATGTTCATCTGGTCTGTACAAATTAAAACTATGCTCTGAAATAGTTCCGATAGTTGCCTTACCATCAAAAGCGAAGCTATTGAGCATATCTATCATCACAGAGAAGCGATCTTGTAGTGTTTGAGCACTAAGCGTTTCTTCCTTTTTTTGTATTGCAGTAAAAATAGAGATGATTGCTATACTTACTACAAAAATAAGAATAGTCCAAAACATAGTATTACTTAAATAAAAAATAAAACCTAACTGAATCCGATTATAAAAGTTTGTGTATTTAGTGGATATCGTAGTAAGATTAGATTAGTAATATCGGAAAAACTTTTGGGAAAACATACACTTTAGGGTAAAAAATAAAGAGGCTAATTTTATAAATAAAGCCAAAATGAAATTAAACTCTCTGATTATTATTTATTTAGTTATAAATAAAATATTTCTTCATCAAAGAGGTGTGATCAGTAAAAAGCGAATAGAGTAGTAGTGTTCAGCAAGTCAAAGTCTATTTTATAAGCTATTTAGCATTATCTATTTCATAACAAGTTATTTATGTGATCTCCCTTTTTCTCTCTCTGCTAGTCTATAAAAGATGAGAATAATCTAGAGTTTTCAGAACAAGGAACTCAAAAAGATTGTTTAATGCTTAATATAACAACTCTTATCGCTCAAAAAAAAGATTAAAAGTGGAAGCGTTGGCTTTAAGTACGGCTGTTTTCGATGGACAAAATATAGCTCTTAACTTTTAGTCACCGCTTTCTTTCTTATCTATAGAAAATCTCTCTTTTTTTACTTAGCTTTGCATCTGAATAAAAAAGAATATTTTAGAAGTGTGAATTATACTTTTAAAATAAACACAAAAGATTAGGGTATTAAAAAGATGAAACACATTTACAAAACAAAGGGAACTTGCAGTTCTCAAATCGAACTCGATGTCGTAGATGGAAAAGTGGAGGATGTGGCTTTTACGGGTGGTTGTAATGGAAACCTACAAGGATTGTCTTCTTTGATAAAGGGTTTGCCAGTAGCCGAGGTATGTTCTAGGCTTGAAGGTATAAAATGTGGAAGAAGAGAAACTTCTTGCCCCGACCAGCTTTGTAAAGCAATTCACGAAATGGGTTTTTAAAATAAATAAAAACAAAAAAGTAAGTCTTGGCTTACTTCTTGATAAATACGGATGTGGTCGGCTGTAATAGTTTCTATTATACCCGACCACATTTATATTATTCTATAGATTAAGAAATTCTCTGAATTATGAAAATTGTAACGTATAATGTCAATGGGCTGAGAGCCGCAACAACAAAAGGATTGCCCGAATGGCTCGCCGAAACGAATCCCGATGTAGTATGTATTCAAGAAACAAAACTGCAACCCGATCAGTACCCAGCCGAACCTTATGAGGCTTTGGGGTATAAATCTTATTTATATTCAGCACAAAAGAAAGGTTATAGTGGGGTGGCTATTTTAACCAAAGAAGAACCCGATCATGTGGAATATGGTATGGGTATTGAAGCATACGATAATGAAGGACGTTTTATTCGTGCAGATTTTGGCGACTTATCGGTGGTTAGTGTTTATCATCCTTCGGGAACATCGGGTGATGCCCGTCAAGATTTCAAAATGCAATGGTTGAGTGATTTCCAAAACTATGTATTAGAATTAAGAAAGACACGTCCTAACCTCATTCTTTGCGGCGACTATAACATCTGTCATGAAGAAATAGATATTCACGACCCCAAAGGGAATGCTAAGAATAGTGGATTCTTACCCGAAGAAAGAGCGTGGATGACGAGCTTTCTAGATACAGGATTCTCCGATTCGTTTAGACGATTTAATGCTGAAACTCAAAAATATACTTGGTGGAGCTATCGTTTTAAAGCGCGCTCAAAGAATAAGGGTTGGAGAATCGACTATTGTATGGTAAGTGATGAGGCTAAAGATAGAGTGGTAGATGCCTGGATTGATAACGATGCAGTGCATTCAGACCATTGTCCTACAGGTATATTGGTAAAATAGAACTACAACAAATGAACAATACAAAAGAAACACTCCAGCTACGAGTACAAAAAGCAGAAGAATTATTTAAAAGTGGATACAACTGTTCCCAAGCTGTAGTAACAGCATTTGCCGATATGTATGGCTTCACAGATGAACAAGCTTTACGAATGGCTTCCTCTTTTGGAGGAGGTATAGGGCGTATGCGCGAAACTTGTGGTGCTGCCTGCGGCTTATTTATGTTGGCTGGACTACAAACAGGCTCTACCGATGCCAAAGATAGGGCAGGAAAATCTGCCAATTATGCCTTGGTACAAGAATTAGCCGAAAAATTTAAAAAGATTAATGGCTCTATAAACTGTGGCGAGTTGTTGGGCTTAAGAAAACAAGCCAAATTAAACCCAGAAGCATCCGAAAGAACCGATGCTTATTATGCCAAAAGACCTTGTGCTAAAATGGTTGAATCTGCTGCTCAGTTATGGGTGGACTATTTGACTGAAACGGAGGAGAAATAGTGCAACTACAATACGACAAAAATGCATCAAAGTGCTATAGAATGTGCTTTGTCTATTTTTAAAATCCTCCACTTTGTCGTATCTTTGCTAAAAGATAAATAATAGAAATTTTACATGAAGAATATACGAAACTTTTGCATTATAGCTCATATTGACCACGGTAAATCAACTTTAGCCGACCGTTTACTTGAATTTACAAAAACTGTACAAGTAACAGGTGGACAAATGCTTGATAATATGGATCTTGAAAAAGAGCGAGGCATTACTATTAAAAGTCATGCCATCCAGATGGAACATGAGTATAAAGGTGAAAAGTATGTTCTGAACTTAATTGATACTCCAGGGCACGTGGATTTCTCTTACGAGGTTTCTCGCTCCATAGCTGCTTGTGAAGGAGCATTGCTAATCGTGGATGCTACACAAGGAGTGCAGGCTCAGACCATATCCAACTTATACATGGCAATTGATCATGATTTAGAAATCATTCCTATCGTAAATAAATGCGATATGGACAGTGCCATGCCCGAAGAAGTTGAAGATGAAATTATTGATTTGTTAGGCTGCGAGAGAAGCGAGATTATTCGTGCTTCGGGAAAGACAGGTTTGGGAGTGGAAGAGATACTTTCAGCAGTAATCGAAAGAGTACCACATCCAGTAGGAGATGAGGAAGCTCCATTGCAAGCATTAATCTTCGACTCTGTGTATAACACTTTCCGTGGAGTTATCGCTTATTTTAAAATTGTTAATGGTGTCTTACGTTCTGGTGACGAAGTGAAATTCTTTAATACAGGAAAAGAATACGAAGCCGATGAAATCGGGGTATTAAAGATGGATTTATCTCCAAGAAAAGAACTTCGCACGGGCGACGTGGGATATATTATATCTGGTATTAAAACCTCGAAAGAGGTAAAGGTGGGGGATACCATTACGCATATAGATAGACCTTGTTCTAAAGCTATATCGGGCTTTGAAGAGGTTAAACCTATGGTGTTTGCTGGTGTTTACCCTATTGATGCAAGTGATTTCGAAGACCTTCGTTCATCACTTGAAAAATTACAGCTAAATGATGCCTCATTAACCTTTCAGCCCGAGTCTTCTCTAGCTCTTGGTTTTGGTTTCCGTTGCGGATTCTTAGGACTTCTACACATGGAGATTATCCAAGAAAGATTAGATCGTGAGTTTGATATGGATGTGATTACAACCGTCCCCAACGTTTCTTATCGCATCTATGACAAGCAAGGAGGTATGACTGAGGTACACAACCCAGGCGGAATGCCCGAACCAACACTTATAGAACGAATCGAAGAACCTTTTATTTCGGCTAGTATCATTACTGATACTTCATTCATAGGACCTATTATGACTCTATGCTTGGGGAAACGTGGTGAATTAGAGAAACAGAACTACATCTCAGGAAATCGTGTTGAAATTCAATTTAAAATGCCTCTTGGCGAGATTGTAATCGACTTCTACGATAAATTGAAAAGTATTTCAAAAGGTTATGCTTCTTTTGATTACCATCAAGATAGCTATCGCCCTTCAAAGCTAGTTAAACTAGATATACTATTGAATGGGGAGTCTGTGGATGCGTTATCTACCCTAACGCACGTGGACAATGCTTACGACATGGGACGCAGAATGTGCGAAAAGCTGAAGGAGCTGATTCCTAGACAACAATTTGACATCGCTATCCAAGCGGCTATCGGTGCTAAGATTATCGCTCGTGAAACTATTAAGGCTGTGCGTAAAGATGTAACAGCAAAATGTTATGGGGGTGATATCAGCCGTAAACGTAAACTTCTAGAAAAACAGAAGAAGGGTAAGAAGCGTATGAAGCAGATTGGTAATGTGGAGGTTCCTCAGAAAGCCTTTTTAGCTGTACTTAAATTAGATTAGACATGAGTTGAGTTAACAGCAAACACTAACACATTCTGAAAAATGCAAAAAACAAAATCTAAGAACTACTCCTTATTGAGTACATTGAAGCACCGAATTAACGGTGGCATGGTATTAATGACTGTAGCAGTCCTGGCAATGATCATCGCCAATTCCCCATTGGGAGATGTCTATCAGGATTTCTGGGATTATCCAGTAAGTTTACAAATTGGTGATTTTAACTTGTTTAGCCACAATGGACATCCATTAACGCTAATGCAGTTTATCAACGATGCGCTGATGGCCTTATTCTTCTTCTCGGTTGGGTTGGAGATTAAGAGAGAAGTTATGGTAGGAGAATTATCCTCTTTGCGAAAAGCAATGTTGCCTGTGATTGCAGCATTCGGAGGAATGATTTTTCCGGTATTACTCTATTTTAGTGTTGCACATACTAGTCCAGAGTCTAGCGGTTTGGCTATTCCTATGGCTACCGATATTGCTTTCTCTTTAGGAGTCTTAAGTTTGTTTGGCAAACGAGTTCCTTTGAGCTTGAAAGTGTTCCTTACCGCTTTTGCTGTTGTGGATGATATAGGTGGTATTTTGGTTATTGCCTTCTTCTATACTAGTGATTTAGCTACAAGTTATCTATTGGCTTCGGCTGTAGTATTGGCTATTCTTTACTTGGGTAATAGATTGGGCGTTATGCACCGCATCTTCTACATAGGTTTTGGTATTATGATGTGGTATTTCTTCTTGCAATCGGGTATTCACTGTACTATTGCAGGCGTAATCATAGCCTTTATGATTCCTGCTAAACCTCGTTTGCACGTAACACATTATGTGAATCGTATTCGTGAAAGTATCTCTAAATTTCCCAATTTCGATAAGAAAGAAGGAGAGAAGATTGTGTTGGACCCAGCTCAGATTAACGAACTAAAGAGTATCGAAGCTGCCTCAAATCGTGTAATATCTCCTTTGCAATCCTTGGAAAATAGTATGCACGGATGGGTTAATTACTTCATTATGCCTTTGTTTGCCTTTGCTAATGCAGGTGTAGTATTAAGTGGTGGTACAGAAACTTTTGGTACAGTAACATTAGCTGTATTCTTAGGACTTACAGTAGGGAAGTTTATCGGGGTTTATTCCTTTACCTTCTTGGCTATCAAACTTCGTCTAGTAAATATGCCTACAGGGATGACTTGGAAGAATCTTTCGGGTATAGCTCTACTAGGTGGTATCGGATTTACCGTGTCACTCTTTATAGCCAATCTATCTTTTGCTAATGGTCATGCCGATTTATTGAACCAGGCAAAACTAGGAGTTCTCTTGGGTACAATAACTACAGGTTTATTGGGTTATATCGTACTAAATATAGTGCTCCCTAAAGAAGATGTTGTAGAAGGAAAGGAAGCTGCTAAATAATAGAAAGAATTAAAATCAAATAAGAAGAAGCTCATTTATCGTATATTAGATAGATGAGCTTCTTCTTTTATCTAGTGGGTGAAGTGTCTTTATTCTTCGTTATCTTCGATTTAAACTTCAGGTATATGTTGTCTGAATTTGAGGAGCTTCTAATCCTATGAGTGCATTAATATGAATTTAGTAAAATACCCAATAGCTATTGATATTGAAAAGCTACAGAGCGTACCGATCAGTACATATTCTGTCTTTTGTATGTCTTTAGATCGATTTAGTTCCCCAAACCGAAAGATGGATTTGGCAGCTAGCAGCCATCCTATCATTTCGGGTACACTCATCAAAATTGCAGTTACTATAAGAAATCTTTCTAAATACCCAATCCACCTTCCTCCACGATAAAGGCTTTCTGTGGTTATACTATCCTTGTCTTCATTAGGCTGAGGTGTCCATTGACTTGTTATCATTCCAATAAGAATTGAACAAGGAACAAATAGGAGTAAGTAAGCTAATAAAATACCTAAAATTGAAGTGCTGTTTTGTAGAGCATAAGCTTTGAAACAGCCAACAAGTTCAGTAGGTTTGAAAAGGATATACCACAATAAACCAATCAGTAAAAGATGAGTTGCTTGATCTAGCATAAACCACCATATCTTATGGTTCGTTACGTATCTATTCTTGAAATAGTCTATAATAAAATGGGTAATAAATATATAGGGAAGTGTAATGTACCAAGCAGACCATTGCATGGTTACCAAGTAAATAAGGAGTGCCTGTATAGCAGCATGGATGAAGTGAGCAGGCAGATTGTTCTTGCTCTTCCTCTTGGCTATGCAGTTGCTCTGAAGTGAGAAATCTGCTAATACATGAGCTATAATCATAGCTATTAGTATAGATAGGGTATTCGATATGGGCATTTTAGTTTAGGTATTGGTGGAGTTGTTTTTTGTACAGATTAAGAAAGCTGCTGATTAGTCTATATTTCCCTCCAATGAGAGATTTACTAATTGACTGTGCTGTTTTATTGAGTTTCTTAGCTAGCTCTGCTTGAGTTTGGCTCTCACGACTTATAAAATAGTAATACATTGATTCGGCTTGAGTAATTGATGTATTGTTGATGATGTCATCAACGAAACTCGTCATTACTCGAAAGATCTCATCAAAAGAAGTCCAAGGGGTATGAATATCCAGGGTACTATCTTTTAATTGATCTAGTGCTCTGCCAGAAAGCTGAAAGGCTTCGCCATCCGATTGCTTGATGTCTTCTGTGAGGAAGTTCACTTCGCCTATACCTATAGCCAATCTACAGTCCCAGATAATAGATTCACCACTTGGGGTACTCTTTCTTAGTCCATAGCGCAATAGAAGAGCTATATGCATGGCATATATTGGAGTGTCTATTAAAATCTGTATACTATCTCCACGGTATATTTCATAATGAAAATTGATTTGTTGATTTAGTTCTTTTAAAATAGCATCCAAAGCGGATAAAAATTCTTGTCTATTGTTAATTAGAGTGGAGTTTATAATGTCTCCAGTAATGACTGCTTTCATATTTCCTATCTTTATGAGAACGAAAGATAGGTTTAATTCGTGTAAAAAACAACCTTTTTCGGTTGATTGTCTAAAAACAACCATTATCGGTTGATATTTGAAAAACAACCGTATTTGGTTGATAGATATCACTAAAAAGATAGAGCTTTCTTGCTTTACATTGATACGTCTTAAAGTTTAAGAGGTGTTATTTGTATGGAGTAATACTTAAATTAGTATTAATTAAACACTTGTATATGAGTGGTATAAGATTAATGTATGAACGGCATTTTGATATAAGCTATATTTTTTGTATATTATTGGAAGTCGAGATCCGACTAATTATATAACTTAAAAATATTATATGGAAAAAGTATTTAATTTCAAATCAAATGCTCATAAATTAAATATGGGCGGTTACAACAAAAATCACGCAAGAGAATTTAATTTTAAAAAACAAGCTGACGATAAGCTAACAGTAGAACTTTCTGCTATAGATGATGAGTTTTCTTTTGAAGAAGTAAAGAACAGAATTTTATCTAGCACAGTGCAAGAGTTTGAATTGACAGAAAAAAAGCCTCGTGAGGTAATTTATGAATCTGTCGAACCTTTATTTAGCTTTGGCGATAAAGACAACCACAGTAAAATACGAATTAAGTTTGACAAAAAAGGTCTGATTAATGAAGTAGTGGTTGAACCTACCTACCTAGTTAGTTGTACTTACCTTAAAGCATAAAAACAAAAAAAGCCCCGAATTGATGAATCCGGGACTCGTTTTTTTATGACACTAGTGACTGAGGTCCTCAGTCGAATATTTCAATCTTCATCCAGCGGCAATATATGCTGACTTTCTTCTTGAGGAAGTTCCTCTACTTGGCGAAGTCTTCTTTCGATGGCACGTGTTCTTACACCCATTACCTCTTCGAGCTGATTGCCCGCTGTTTCTAAATTTTTCTGAACCTTTTGTAGCATTCCACCGAACTTACTAAATTCTGTTTTAACAGCTCCTAGTACAGTCCATACCTCGCTTGTACGCTTTTGTATAGCCAAGGTACGGAATCCCATTTGCAAGCTATTTAGAATAGCTCCTAGAGTGGTTGGTCCTGTTACCATTACTTTATACTTGCGCTGAAGCTCTTCTACAAGAGCAGTGCGGCGAATGACTTCGGCATAAATGTTTTCAAAGGGCAGGAACAAAATAGCAAAATCAGTAGTATGTGGCGGATCGATGTACTTATCGTGTATATCCTTCGCCATATTTTTAAGAGTACGTTCGAGTTGTTTACCCGAAGTTTCTACAGCTAAGGTATCTCCCGCTTGATACGCATCATAATACTGTTCATAGATATCTTTGGGAAATTTGGCATCAATAGGGAGGTAAACCACCTCATCACGGTCATCTTTGCCTGGTAACTTGATAGCATATTCTACAAACTCTGTTCCTCCACGTTTGGTTTTTACGTTGGCATCATACTGCTCTGGACTCATAATTTGCTCTAGCAAAGCCCCTAATTGTACTTCTCCGAAAGTTCCTCTTGTTTTTACATTAGAAAGCACTTTCTTTAATCCACCTACGTCTTCTGCCAAAGAACGCATTTCTCCCAAGCCTCTTTGAACTTGTTCCAAGTTTTTACGCACCAACTCGAAAGACTGAGTGATACGTTCGTTTAGCGTTTTCTGAAGTTTTTCTTCTACCATAAGTCGCATATCATCTAAGCGTTTTTCGGTAGATTCCATCATTTTTTCTTGCTGACGAACCATCATTTCAAATCTTTCCAAGTTCAACTGTGAAGAGAGTTGTTGATTCTTGTTGATGGTAGATTGTACCTGAGTCATACCCTGATTGATAGATTGACTCAACTCTTGGCGTACCATCTGCAAACTTTTACTCAGTTCTTCACGGTTGTACTGCATTTCTTGGCGTAGAAGATCTTGAATGATTTTCTCATTCTTATTACTTTTGCCTTTGGTAAGTACCAAGTAGAGCAGAGCCAGCAATAAAAGGAGGCAGAGAGCTAATAGTACTATTTCCATCTGCTAGTAAGTTAAGATTTCGTTGCCTGTTTCTGTAATCAGTAACATATGTTCCCACTGAGCAGAAGGCTTACCATCATCTGTACAAGCAGTCCAGTTGTCTTCTGAGTCTATAAATACTTCGTAGCTACCCATATTCAACATGGGCTCAATGGTGAGTGTCATTCCTGGAACTAGTGTCATACCTGTACCTTTTACACCATAGTGAAGCACTTCGGGATCTTCATGAAATTGCACACCCACACCATGTCCACAGAAGTCGCGTACTACGCTGAAACCGTTCTTTTCTGCATGTTCTTGGATGGCAGCACCCACATCTCCTAATGTAGCCCAAGGTTGAGCAGCTTTGATACCTAGGTCAAGACATTCTTTACAAACATCAACTAGTCTTTTTACTTCTGGATCTACTTTACCTATCGTAAACATACGTGATGCATCAGAGAAGTAACCTTTGTAAATAGTAGAAACATCAATATTAACAATATCGCCTTCTTCAAGTATATCATATTCATTGGGGATACCATGACATACCACATCATTAATGCTGATACAGGCACTCTTTGGGAACTCTCCATAGCCTAGTGGAGCAGGAATAGCACCATTATCGGTGGTAAACTGATAGATTAAGTTATCTAAGTATCTAGTTGATACACCTGCTTTTACGTGAGGTGTGATAAAGTCGAGTAGGGCTGTGTTTATTTCGGCACTTGCACGGATACCCGCTATTTGTTCTTTAGTACGTAGAATCTTTCTTGGAGGTAAGAGGACATGTTTGTCTTTGCGTAACTCTTGAATACGTTGTTCTACCTCGATGGGATAATTAAAGGGGGTAAATCGACTACCCTTATTTTGTTTACTCATAATTGTTGAATTTAGTTGCACAAAGGTACTAAATTCTATCGTTTGAAGATATTTTTTAGAGAAAAGGATGCTGAACCTATTAATTTTTATTAATTTGGCACTTTTTCCTATTTCCGTCTATGAAAAATAAGATTCGTCAAAACTTTTCAATAGCTGAAAAGGTTTATTAGTTAAGATAGAAACAAAAATTAGACGCATGAAAAAATTAAAACACAAAGCTCTCTTAATGCTATTTATGATAATAGGTAGCATAGCCATTTCATCTTGTGATGATAATGATGGGTATTATTTATTCGATAATCTCACTAGTGGCTCTTGGGAGGTTGATCTTGGAGAAAATGATGGTCCTGATGCATTGATTAGTATTTTTAATTTTTATGGTGATGGACTTGGTATAGAATATGTTGAAACTTTCGATGGACTACCAATTAGAGAAAATAGATTTCGTTGGCGTTTATCTAATGACTATTACGCTAATTATTTGGAGTTAAGATATATGGATGTCAGCCGAAATGAATATTTTGATGAGTTAAGTTTAAGCGGGGATATAATGCGTGCAGTATTCTATTTTGATAGATATGGCTTTGATAATAAAGTAGATGGGATATCCGTAAAAATGCAGCATGTGTTTTATTAATCGGAAATAAAGATATTTAAGATAAGACGTAGAATAGATGGTTTATAGCTACGTTATTGGGAAGAAAATGAAGGAGCTCGCGAGAGCTTCTTCATTTTTTATGCCGTAACCTATCCACAAAGAATACTTAGTTTGCTTCTTTTTCTACGCCTTTAAGCATCGGTACAAATACAAATCCCCCATGATCTGTACATTGAAACTCCTCTTTACTTACTTTTCTTAGTACCGTCATCACTTGCCCATACACACTTCCTAGCGGCAAAACCATTTTTCCGCCCATTGCTAATTGTTTTTTAAGTACTTCGGGAATGGTATCAGTAGCTGCAGTAATCAGAATCTTATCAAAAGGTGCATACTGAGGTAGTCCCAGATATCCATCTCCAAAGAAGAGTTGAGGAGTATAATTAAGTTCTTGAAGTACACATTTTGCCCTGCTGTGCAAGTGCTCATACCGCTCAATACTAAAAAC
>NZ_DYYK01000133.1:0-11738 GCF_020741705.1 Bacteroides coprosuis | reverse complement strand
TTACGTGATTATTGCATCCAGTGCATAAAAATAGATTTACTCCGACACCGATATGATAAGAACATGTCGGTGTCATCGTATCATCATGTCGGTGTCATGATGATACGATGAGTTAGTCAAACTGATACTTTAGAGTACTAAAAAAGGCTGTCTAAATCAATATTAGACAGCCTTTCTTTTTATTTTAATATGAGCCGTTTGCCTAGTAAGCAAAAATAGGATAGTCTGCCATTAGTTCGTTAACACGGTGTCTAACTTCTGCTATCTTAGCTTCATTATCTACATTAGATAATACTTTTTCAATTAATTCTGCAATCTCTACCATTAGGTTTTCTTTTGCTCCACGAGAAGTGATAGCTGGTGTACCAAGACGAATACCTGATGTTTGGAATGCCGAACGAGAGTCGAATGGAACCATGTTCTTGTTTACTGTAATATCAGCTTCTACAAGAGCTTTTTCTGCTACTTTACCTGTCAAATCTGGATATTTAGATCTAAGGTCTACAAGCATAGAGTGATTGTCTGTACCACCCGATACAATATCAAAACCTCTCTTCATTAATTCTTCTGCTAGAACATGAGCATTTTTCTTAACTTGAGTTTGGTATTCTTTGAACTCAGGGCGAAGTGCTTCACCAAAAGCTACTGCTTTAGCAGCAATAACGTGTTCAAGTGGACCACCTTGTGTTCCTGGGAATACAGCAGAGTTAAGAATCTGCGACATCATCTTCACTTCACCTTTACGTGTTTTTTCACCCCAAGGATTTGGGAAGTCTTTTCCTAGTAAGATAACACCACCACGTGGTCCTCTTAATGTCTTGTGAGTTGTAGAAGTTACTACGTGAGCATATTTTACTGGGTTATCTAATAATCCAGCAGCGATGAGGCCAGCAGGATGTGCCATATCTACCATAAAAATAGCACCTACTTTATCTGCGATTTCACGCATACGTTTGTAATCCCATTCACGAGAATAAGCAGAACCACCACCTACGATTAATTTTGGTTTTTCAGCAATAGCCAATTTCTCCATCTCATCATAATCGATTAGTCCTGTTTCTTTGTTCAAGTTGTATGCTATAGGAGTATACATAATACCTGAGAAGTTTACAGAAGAACCATGTGAAAGGTGACCACCATGATCTAGGTTTAATCCCATAAATTTATCACCTGGTTTTAGGATTGCAAAGAATACTGCAGTATTTGCTTGAGCTCCAGAGTGTGGCTGTACGTTTGCCCACTCAGCTCCGAATAGTTTTTTAAGACGGTCAATAGCTAGTTGTTCGCTTTGGTCTACAAACTGGCAGCCACCGTAATATCTTTTACCAGGATATCCTTCGGCATATTTGTTAGTCAAGCAAGAGCCCATAGCTTCCATTACTTGTTCACTTACAAAGTTTTCAGAGGCAATTAACTCAATGCCTTTTAGCTGGCGTTGGTGCTCTTTCTCAATAATCTCAAAAATTTCAGTGTCTCTTTTCATTGTTTTGATTTAAATAGTAAAAGAATAATAAGTTAATAAAATTGTTATAGTAGCGTTAAAATATTACACCTAGCGAAAAGCTAAGCATATGATCTCTTCTATGAAGTTTTATTTCGCCTTGTGATAGATTCTTATCACTTTGAGAAATGGATACATTGCGCATACCATCATAATCTACTCCTTTGGAGATATTATGAAGGATTTGTTCGTATCTAAAATCAAAGAATATTTTAGAGATATAAACGGCTATACCCGCTGTTAATCCAAAATTAATAGGATAAAAGTCTTCATCTATATTCAATTGGTCAAAGTTGGTATATTCCATTTTACTTTTAGATTCCCAAAAATATCTTATTTTGGGTCCAACAAAGAAAGACATACCATATATATCTTTTTTTATAAAGTTGTACCCATAAAGAATGGGGATTTCTATACTGTGCATTCTTGAATTGATAGAAGCATAATCGGGCGTAAAACCTTGTTGCTTTTCGCCATGCTTCTCAAAGGTAATTTCACATTTGTTGATGCTATAAACAAGTTCTGACTGGATATAATGTGATTTCATATTGTAGCGCATAAAAAAGCTACTTGCATAACCCACTTTATAGTTGTTTTGTACTTGTTTTATCTTTACATCTCCCATGCTGAAATTGGATGTCATGAAGATGGTTGATGTAAACCCTGTTTTTACTCCAAAATTTAATTTCTTATCTGCATAAAGAGTTGATATGGCACTTTGACTATAGAGTGCAATAGATAAGGGGAGCAAGAGTAAAATTAAGAGTACTCGTTTCATGTTTGTTCAGTGTTTATATCAACCAAACCAAAAATACCTATTTAAAAGGAAGAAAACAAAATTTTGCATTTCTATCCTTAGTAAATATTTTTACTCTAGTATGACGAAATCTTCTCTGTTTTGTTCTTTCTCGCAGTAGTGGCATTTTATGATGCAGTTTTCTTTGTCTACCACATGAAAATGAGTACTCATTGGTTCATTATTGGTGATGCATTTAGGATTGGCACACTTAACAATTCCTATTAACTTATTGGGCATATTGACTTCTCGCTTTTCAACTACTTCATAATCTTTGATAATGTTTAGTCGGACATGAGGTGCAACTATAGATATCTTATTAATCTCGTCGGCATCAAAAAACTTATTTGCAATTTTAATGATTCCCTTTTTGATTAGTTTTTCACTGTTCAGGTTGTTGCCTATTGTGATTTTTTCTTGAATCTTGTCTAGCTTCAATATGCTAACTACAGTAAATAATTTATCAGAAGGAATATGGTCTATCACTGTTCCATTTTCGAGTGCTGCTACCGATAATTTAGCTTTATCTTTTTTCATAATTCTCAATATCTTCTATAGTTATACCTAATACATCACAAAGAATAGCTTCACGGGCATAAAGTCCATTTTTTGCTTGTTGGAAATAATATGCTTTTGGATTATCATCTACATCATAAGAGATCTCTTTTACGCGAGGTAGAGGGTGGAGTATGCGCATATTAGGTCGAGAGTTTTCGAGCATACTATTGTGGAGGGTATATGCGTTTTTTACTCTTTCGTATTCGAGCATATCTGTGAATCTTTCCGATTGCACTCTAGTGATGTATAAAATATCGGTATCAGAGATTGCTTCTTCGTCAAAAATAGTATGTTCTTCGAAAGAAATACCATTCTTTTTACAATAGATCTTGTATTCTTCGGGCATGCGAAGCTCTTCGGGAGAAACAAATTTAAAATGTGGATTGAAGTGGCGCATTGCCATGAGGAGGGAGTGGACAGTTCGACCATATTTGAGGTCGCCAACGAGAGTAATATTAAGATTTTCTAGGGATCCTTGTGTCTTGCGAATAGAGTAGAGGTCGAGCATGGTTTGGGAAGGATGTTGGTTGGCTCCATCTCCAGCATTGACAACGGGTATCGGGGCTATTTCTGCTGCATACCGTGCAGCTCCTTCCAGATGATGCCTCATCACTATAATATCTGCATAATTACCAACCATGGTGATGGTGTCTTTTAGGCTTTCTCCTTTGGCAGAGCTAGATGATTTGGGATCGGTGAAACCGATGATTCTTGCTCCTAGGCGATTGGCTGCTGTTTCAAAACTTAGTCGAGTTCGGGTGGAAGGTTCAAAAAATAAGGTAGCTACTACTTTATTCTCTAACAAACGACGGTTGGGATTTTCTTCGAATTTACTTGCCATATCCAAGAGGTAGAGAAGTTTCTCTTTGGAGTGTTCAGCAAGACTTACTAAACTTCTATTATCCATTAGGTTCTTTTTAAAAGTAAAATACCATTGTTTGGATTGTAAAGGTATGTAAAAAGCGGCTGATTTACAACGTGAAATCTATTAAGTTTCGTTATATAAGGAGACCATCGGTCGATTATCTTGTGAAACAGAAAGTTTTATTTTAATTTTGTATGGTTAAACATCAGGCTACTTGTCTGAAGAAGCTAGATTTACGAAAAGTATTACATAATATAGTATATGAAAAAGTTCATCATTGGACTGTGGGTACTCTTTTTATTGGGTGTGGCTGCAGTTTTTGTATTATTTTATTCCATTACGAAAGGATGGATAGGATACATGCCGCCCGTAGAAGATTTAGAGAACCCAAATTATAAATTTGCTACACAAATTATTTCCGAAGAGGGAGAAGTATTAGGTACTTGGTCATTGAGTACTGAAAATCGTGTTTATACTACTTACCAAGAACTTCCTCAAAACGTGATAGATGCACTAATTGCAACTGAAGACGTTCGCTTTTATAAGCATTCGGGAGTTGATTTAAAAGCTTTGGTACGTGCCGTTATTAAGCGGGGTGTATTGCAACAGAAGAATGCAGGTGGAGGAAGTACTATTTCCCAGCAGCTTTCTAAGCAGTTGTTTTCTCCTCGTGCTGATAATGTGATGGAACGTCTTTTCCAAAAACCAATTGAATGGGTAATTGCTGTTCAGCTTGAACGTTATTATACCAAAGAAGAAATTCTTACGATGTACCTTAATAAGTTTGATTTCTTGAATAATGCCGTAGGTATTAAAACAGCTGCTCATACTTATTTTGGTAAAGAACCTTTGGATTTGACTGTAGAAGAGTCGGCTACACTGGTGGGTATGTGTAAAAACCCTTCCTTATATAATCCTTTACGATTTAATGAAAGATCAAAAGGCAGACGTAACACGGTACTCAACCAGATGCGTAAGGGTGGATACATTACAGCTCAGGTATGCGATTCTCTTGAAACTTTACCCTTAGAACTAAACTATCATCGTGTTGACCATAAAGAAGGATTAGCTACTTATTTTAGAGAATATCTTCGTGGTGTGATGACGGCCAAAGAGCCCATAAAGAGTAATTATAGAGGTTGGCAGATGCAGAAATTCTACGAAGACTCTGTAGCTTGGAGAAACGATCCACTCTTTGGATGGTGTGAAAAGAATCAAAAGAAGAATGGAGAAAACTATAGTATTTATACGGATGGTTTAAAAATATACACTTCTATTAATGCAAAAATGCAAACAATAGCTGAAGAAGCTGTGCGTGAGCATATAGGCGAATATTTACAACCCAACTTCTTTAAAGAGAAGAAAGGTCGTAAAAAAGCTCCTTACTCTAATAAATTAGATCAAGCTGATATTGATAAAATATTGTGGCGTACTGTACGTCAAACAGAGCGTTACCGATTGATGAAACAAGAAGGTGCTTCGGATGCTGAAATCAAGAAGGCTTTTGATACGCCCGAGCGTATGTCTGTATTCTCATGGGATGGTGAAATTGATACATTGCTAAGCCCTATGGATTCAATACGCTATTACAAACATTTCTTGCGTACAGGCTTTATGGCGATGGATCCATTAAATGGTCATGTAAAAGCTTATGTGGGTGGACCCAATTACACCTATTTCCAATATGATATGGCTATGGTAGGACGTCGTCAGATTGGTTCTACGATCAAGCCTTTCTTATATGCTTTGGCTATGGAAAATGGGTTTACTCCTTGCGATCAAACCCGTAATGTACAACAAACATTGATGGATGAAAATGGGCGACCATGGACTCCTAGAAATGCTTCACGAGGTAGAGTGGGCGAGATGGTTACCCTCAAATGGGGATTGGCAAACTCGAACAACTGGATTTCTGCTTACCTGATGGGTAAATTAAATCCCTATGCTCTCGTTCGGTTGATTCACAACTTTGGGGTACTTAATCAAGATATTCAACCTACTATTTCTCTTGCACTAGGACCAAGCGAAATATCTATAGGTGAGATGGTCAGTGCATATACTGCTTTTGCAAACAAGGGAATACGTGTTGCTCCTCTATTTGTTACTCGTATAGAAGATAGTGAAGGCAATATCATATCCAATTTTACGCCAGAGATGGAAGAGGTAATTAGTGCACGTAGTTCTTACCAGATGCTAGATATGCTTCGTGCTGTAATCAATGAAGGTACGGGTGGACGTGTTCGCCGATATGGCTTTACGGGAGATGCAGGTGGCAAAACAGGTACATCTAATGATAATGCCGATGCTTGGTTTATGGGCTTTACTCCTCAATTAGTAGGAGGCGTATGGGTAGGTGGTGAAGATAGAGATATCCACTTTGATACGATGTTCTATGGGCAAGGGGCAGCAGCGGCTCTACCCATTTGGGTGAAGTTCTTTAAGAAAGTGTACGAAGATAAAGACTTGGGTTATGATATAGAAAAGAGCTTTATCTTTCCCGAAGATTTCGACCCTTGTAAAGATTCAGCAATAGATGAGGGTAGCACAAGTGCCACAACAACAAGTGAACTTGATGAACTCTTCTATTAATTGTCAAGATAGAGAAAAAGATACAGTCTGTATTGCTTGTTTAGGTAGCAATGCAGACTCTTCTTATTATATAAATGAAGCTCGTAAGGAGTTGGCTGTCTTTTGGAATAACATTCAGTTTTCGACACCTCTTTTTACTGAGCCAATAGGCTTGAGCAATCCTTCTTTGTTTTTAAATCAAGTCGCTCTTTTCTATACCACTCAATCTTCTGATGAAATTATTCGTCTTTTTAAAGAGATTGAGAATAAACTGGGTAGGAATAGAGCAGATAAAGAGCATATTACGCTAGATATTGATTTGATACAATATGGCAAAAAGGTATTGAAGCCTAAAGATATACAGTACCCTCATGTACAAGAGGGAATACAAGAACTTAAAACAAACAATCATATGAAATTCATAGGAATAATACCAGCAAGGTATGCTTCGACTCGTTTCCCAGCTAAACCCTTGGCTGTGTTGGGTGGTAAGCCTGTTATCCAAAGGGTGTACGAACAAGTTTCGTCTATCTTGGATGATGTTTATGTGGCTACCGATGATGAGCGTATTGAAAAAGCTGTACAAGATTTTGGCGGTAAGGTAATTATGACTTCACCAGATCATCAGTCGGGTACAGATCGATGCTTTGAAGCTTATCAAAAGGTAGGAATAGAGTTTGATGTCATTATCAATATTCAAGGTGATGAGCCTTTTATTCAGAAAAGCCAGATTGAGGCATTAAAATCTTGCTTCTTAGAAGATTCAAAAACGGATATTGCCACTTTGGTTAAGCCTTTTTCTGAACAACAACATACCTTGGAAGATCTTGAAAACCCCAATACACCTAAAGTAGTTGTGGGCTTGGATAACTCTGCCTTGTATTTCAGTCGCTCTGTCATTCCTTACTTGCGAAATATTCCTAAAGAAGAATGGTTGTCTCAACACACTTTCTACAAGCACATCGGTTTATATGCTTATCGTGCGCAGGTGTTGGAGGAGGTGACCGATTTGGCTCAAACTCCTCTCGAGCTTTCTGAATCTTTAGAACAACTACGTTGGCTTGAACATGGATACCACATTAAGGTAGCAGAAACCCATATTGAAACCATTGGCATTGATACGCCACACGATTTGGAACGTGCAGAAGCTTTCTTACAAAAACAACTTAATAAATAAGGATTGGATAAACAAATGAATAGAGCTATACAGCCTACTATACAACCTTTATCTGAACTGCATTTGCCATTGCCTAAACGTAGGAGATTGTCAAATGGAATACCTATTACTATTGTAAAGGTGGGTTCGCAAGAGGTTGTCAGACTTGATATACTTTTTAAAGCAGGTACTTGGTGTCAGAGCCAAAAACTTCAAGCTTTGTTTACCAATCGTATGTTGAGAGAAGGTACAAACAAATTCTCCGCAAAAGAGATTGCCGAGAAACTCGATTTTTATGGTGCGTGGCTAGAGTTATCCTGTGGTGCAGCATACTCCTGCATTACTCTTTATTCTCTTAGTCGCTACTTTCCGCAGACACTAGGTATCTTAGAATCAATGATTAAAGAGCCTATCTTTGATAAAGACAAACTCGAGACAGTAAAAGAAATGAATATTCAGCAGTTTATGGTGAATCAAGACCGTGTAGATTTCTTGGCACATCGTAGATTGCTCAATATGTTGTTGGGAGATACTCATCCTTATGGTAAACTGACGGAGAAAGAAGATTACTCTGCAATTACATCCGATTTACTTCATGAGTTTTTTAATAAGCATTTTCATTCCAATAATTGTCATATCTTTTTAGCTGGAGATGCTACAGAAGCTAACCTCAAGGAAGTAGAAAAAGCCTTTGGTTTAAAACCTTTTGGTGCTCATGAAAATAAACCCACAGAGTGTCCTACTCCTATATTTACTCCATCAAAAGAGGATAGAGGGTTTATAGAGAAAGAAGGATCCGTACAAAGTGCTGTTTGCTTGGGTATGCCCACATTAATGAGAACTCATACTGATTACCTGAAGTTTAGGGTAGTACTTACTATCTTGGGAGGGTACTTTGGTAGTCGACTCGTTACTAATATCCGTGAAGAAAAAGGATATACCTATTATATAGGGGTAGATATGACTCATTATCCCTTTAGTAGTTTTCTTATTATTCATACGGAGTGTGATAACGAATATGTAAAACCTTTAATAGCTGAGATTCACCATGAGATAGATCGTCTGCAACAAGAACCGATTAGTGAAGAAGAGCTTCTCAAGGTAAAGAACTATATGATTGGGGAGTTGTGTCGTAATTATGAATCGGCTTTTGCTGTAGCAGATGCCTGGATGTTTGCTTTTACCACAGGCGTTGACGATGATTATTTTCAGCTTTCTCTGGAGGCAATAAAAGCTGTAACCGTTGCAGAAGTTCAAGAACTATCTCAAAAATACTTATGTAAAGAGAATTTAAAAGAGGTGATTGCAGGTGAAAAGATATTATAAACCTGCTGATTTCTTATTGCTTTCTTTAAATATATTATATATTTGAAAAATATAAACACAGCATCGATTCTACACAGCCGCTGTAAATCAGGACAAAAATAAATAATAATGAAATACCTATATTCTTTCTTATCTCTATCACTATTGCTGTCGGGGGGTGTTATAGCACAATCCAAATCAGGCTTTTTTACAAAATTGCGTGATAAGTTCAGCACAGAGATATCTGTAGGCTCTTTCGCTTATAAAAATGGAGGAATCTATTTTGGTGAGTTAAAAGGAAAGAAACCAGATGGATGGGGAAAAACGATATATAAGAACGGAGATATTTACGAGGGTGAATATGCTCGTGCAGACCGTCATGGATATGGTGTGTACAAACGCCTAGATGGTGAAAAGTATGAAGGGGAATGGAAAAATGACAAGCAAAATGGCTGGGGCAATTTCTATTTCTTAAATAATAATCACTATAGTGGTGAATGGAAAGACAATAACCAAGAAGGTGAAGGCACTATGTACTATCACAATGGCGATCGCTATGTAGGTTATTGGAGTAAGAACAACCGGGAAGGTGAAGGAACCTATACCTGGCTCAATGGTGCCGAGTATAAGGGGCAGTGGAAAAATGATAAGAAAGAGGGCTATGGCTCTATTAAATGGGACGATGGCTCTTCTTATGAAGGTACTTGGAAAAACGATGCTCGTAATGGCCGTGGTACTTTTATCTATCTTCATGGAGACAAATACATTGGTGACTGGGTAAACGATGTTCAGCATGGTAAAGGTGTTTATGAATTTAGCACGGGCGATCGTTACGAAGGAGCTTATGTTTATGGCGAACGTACAGGTAGAGGGGCTTATTACTATGCCAATGGCGATAAATACCAAGGAGAGTTTAAAAAAGGTATGCAAGATGGTGAGGGTACTTTTACTTGGGAAAATGGTTCTATTTACGAAGGTCGTTGGAAAGATAACAACAGAGAAGGACATGGTAAATACAAGTGGAGCAATGGCGATACCTACGAAGGAAACTGGAAGGATAATCAGCCCAATGGCAAAGGGGTGCTTCGCTTAGTTAGTGGCTCTGTTTATACGGGAGATTTCCTTAATGGACTAGAAGATGGTCAGGGTGTGCTTGTTGATGCTGATGGTAATCGCTCAGAAGGTACATTTAAAGAAGGGAAAAAAGACGGTGATTTTACAGAAACAGATGTCAAAGGAAATGTGACTAAAGTTACTTATGTAAAAGGACGTCGCAGACAATAGAAACACATACATTTTAATTATATTTTCATAGGGCTATCTAAGTATTTTAGGTAGCCTTTTTTTTGATTTTTACCTCTGTGAAATAGATCGGATATCTTTTATTCTAAAAAGAGAGAAAGCGGCTGATTCTCTTGTAGATAAGTCTGTTTTCTTGAAACTGTATTCTAATTATGACACCGACATGATGATACGATGACACCGACATGCAATCATCATGTCGGTGTCAGAGTGGGTAAACGTCTCTTTCAAAAAAACGTATTTAGTCGATACCTATTTTAGTCTTTTTTGGGGGTGGAGAAGTAGCTGAGTCTATAATCGGTTTTACCTTGTTGGGCAAGATATAAAAAGACCTACTTAAGTGTGTTAAGTAGGTCTTCTTATGCTTTATTGTATCAAGTATCAGTTTTTTAAACAAGAAAGCTTAAAGATTATTATTTTTACAATGTATTTCTATATCTTTTATGAATGCCATAAAGAGTAGCCGAAATGAGCAGTAGGATGCCCATTACTATATAATCTCTCATGTGCATAGTATCACCTTGTACATAACCTATAAAATACCATGGAATGGTGATAAATAGTACGGTAGATATCGCTTTGGTATTTTTTGATAAGCAGTATTGAAAGTATGCTTTGTCAAAATCCTTTTGCTCTTCTTCTGAATATTCTTCTTTGTAATCTTCTTTTTGCCTAAGATACTTCTTACGATACTGATATCCGATAAAAAACCAGATTCCAGACCATAAGAAAAATAAGAAACCCATACCCGAAAGTCTGAGTCCATCACTTGTTAATAGTGCTTCTAATGGTTTTTGTGTAGCCAATAGTAGCGAGATAATGAGTACATTCCACCCAATCATGGATAGTACACCATACTTTGAACAACTTTTTTTGCTTAAAGTTACTTCTTGTTGCATCTTTACGTTCTTTTCTTCTTAAAAGTTACCTTTTATTTAATAATTCTTGCAAAGAAACATCTTTTTGGCACGAAAGACAAACGATATTGTCCTTATTGTAGCACAAAAGGGATAATGTCGAATTTCATCTACTTATACCTAAAAGGTTACTTTGGTGTTATTTTGTTGTGATTTAAAATTAAAGATTGTAAAATAGTTATAGTTTATAACTTAAACAAGTATTTAAGTAACAATATTCTAAATATATAAGAGCTGTACAGCGGAGTCATGCTTTAAATGAATGTAAGAGGATATTTGTAGTGTTTAGAGTTTGGTGTTGAAGGAGGATAGAGTGGAAGCACGATTTGCTAAAGAATAAGATGGTGATGTATCCTTGGGGAGAGCTGAAGTACTACTAGTTCAGAGAGTGAAGGCTCATAGGTTCCTGTTTCTTTTCCATTTCAATATCTTTAAGCTGAAGTGAAATATCAATTAAGATTGAGGTGAGGGAGCAACATAAAGTCAGCAAAAATGTTATCTTAATAGTAAGAAATGCAGTAGGCTATGAAAAAATCGAAGATCAAAAAGAATTTAGGTGTCGCACTTGCTTTTATAGGATGTTATGCTGCTTTAAGTATATTGGTTATGTTGGGTAGTCCCAATTGGCCACGAACTATCGTCGAAGCCACTCTCTTCGGTATGGGTATTGCTGGAGTAGCTATGTATGTGCGTAGCATTAAGCGTAGTGATTGAGATTCAAGAATGTCACTTCATTATCTTTCTTAAGTTGCTACAATCCATTAACAATT
>NZ_DYYK01000132.1:0-30184 GCF_020741705.1 Bacteroides coprosuis | reverse complement strand
CAATAAATAACTGAATAAGCAATCATGTTCCAACGCATCATACCTCTCATAAAATTCTTCATCCTCTTACTTATCTTTTTTATTATCCAGAAGCCCATATTCATGGAGTATCATGCTGGAATCTATTCCGAGCTAAACTTGAAGACTATTGCAGCTGTCATCCAAGCAGGGTTACCCATGGATATTACCATGGCTTGTTATTTTTTAGTAATACCTACTATACTTGGTTTTATCTCCATCTTTTGGATTAGTAAATCTCTACTAACTATACTTAAATGTTATTCATTATTTATTAGTACTATAATAGCTCTTTTATTTATTATTGATTTACAATTGTACAGCTATTGGGGATTTAGATTGGATACTACTCCTTTGTTTTACTTCGTATCTTCACCCCGGAGTGCTATGGCTAGTATCACTTTACCTGAGTATATTCTAGGATTAATTGGAATTCCTTCTATTATAGCTATTCTATACTTCTGTATCACTAAGGCTGTGTTAAAACCTAAATATTGGCTCACTACAAATTCGCTTAAAATTAAAAGTACGCTTCTTCTTTGCATAAGCCTTGGCCTAATTTTCTTAGGGATCCGTGGCGGCTGGACAGTCTCTACAATGAATCTGAGTAGGGTCTATTTTAGTACCGATGAAAAACTAAACCAAGCTGCCATAAATCCTATTTTTAGCTTAATGGAGTCGAGTATGAAAGAGCAAAACTTTTCCAAGCAATTCCAATATTTCTCAAAAGAAAAAGCTAACAACTTAGTAGATAGTCTCAATCATAGAGTATCAGATGAAATCGAAACGAGAAATCTATTAAAAATCACCCAACCTAATATTTATTTAGTACTTCTTGAAAGCTTTTCTGTTCCTCTTATGGAAACTAAAGTAGAAGGAAAAACGATTACTCCACACTTAAATGCCATAGCCGACTCTTCTATTTATTTTACCCAGTTTTATGCAAATAGCTTTCGTACAGATAGAGGACTTATATCCATATTGAGTGGCTTTCCCTCACAGCCCAATACGAGTGTGATGAAATATACTCGTAAAACTCAAAAATTACCAAGTATTTCCTCTACATTGAAGAATGCAGGATATGATTTAAGCTATTTTTATGGGGGAGATATTAATTTTACGAATCTCAATGCTTATCTAAAAGGAGCTGGATTTGAATATATAGTATCAGACAAAGATTTCCCTATTCAACAAAAACTAAGCAAATGGGGTGTACATGATGAATTTGTTTTTGACAAAGCCATAGAATATTTAAAAGTCAGGAGGCAAGAAAAACCTCATTTCTCTATTATTCAAACATCGAGTAGTCACGAACCCTTTGAAGTGCCAATTCATCAATTTGAAAGTAATAAAGCAAATGCTTTTGCCTATACAGATAAATGCCTTTCTAATTTTATAGAAAATTTAAAAACAATTGGAGAATGGGAAAATAGCCTCATCATTTTAATCCCTGATCATCAAGGAGCATTTCCAGAAAACTTGTCTAACAATTCACTAGACCGTTATCACATTCCTCTCATATGGACTGGTGGTGCCATATCCAAACCTGATACCATACACACCATAGGTTCACAAATAGATTTAGCTGCAACTCTTTTAGCTCAACTACAATTACCTCACCAAGATTTCAACTATAGCAAAAACCTGCTAGACAGTAATGCTATGCATTATGGTTATTTTTCGTTTCCTGAGTTTGCAGGACTATGGACAAAAGAGGGAGGAGTTATTCTCAACTTAAAGTCGGCACAAGTCCAAAGCATAGGGGAAAAAGAAGAGCCTTTTCTATCTCAGCTCAAAGCATACATACAAAAAGTTTATTTAGATATGGATGCTCTCTAAATAAAGTGTTTTTACATATTCAAGAATAAATATTGACAACGATATATCTTTCGTTAGATTAATGAATTTCAATAGTTTTAGACCAACATCTATTCAACATCTCAATTTATGACTCTTCCTTTATTTCCTTTCAATATAGGTTAATAATAGAACACTTTACTTCCTCATTGATTATGAGCTACATAATGGTTTAAAAGCAGAATAAGCATTCCTATCGCATAAAATAATGAAAACATATTGTAGAAATACTTATTTGGAATCCTTTTATTTCCTTAAATTTAGACACATCTTATTTCTCACTAAAATCAAGAAAGAGGCATTAGTTCTAAACAGTATATTGCATTTATAAAAATATCAACAAATAAGAGATGCTATTTTACGATTTTATTATATCAGAGATTAGATAAAACACAATTAAAAAAACAAATACTACTTATACCAGATAAGTCATGCTACTTAGAAAAGATTTTTGCATGTGGTTAGTCAACACGCTACAGCATCAGAACTTAACATATAAAGAGATACAAACAAGGTGGATGAATTCACCCTTGAACAACGAAAAAAAAGAGATACCTCAACGTTCTTTTACAAGATATTGCAGATATGCAGAAAGTCTTTTTGACATTGAAATAAAATGCGCAAGAACAAAAGGTTTTCGATATGTATTATCAGGAGACGAAAATGATAGCCCACTAAAAGAAATACATCAATGGCTATTAAGTGCTCATAAAATTACAAGTTTGACGGAGCGAATAAAGAATAATAAAAATGTAGTGGTAGAAGCTCCTCCTACTGGATATGAACACCTAAACATCATTTTCGATGCGATAGATAATTCTCAAGGACTAAAGATACATTATCAGTCACACCATAGTAATAAACCAAAAGACTACATTATTGCTCCTAGCTTTGTTAGGCTATTTAAACAGAGATGGTATGTTATTGGAGAGGAATTAAAAAAGAAACAACCTTATACTTTTGCTTTAGAAAGGATTCATGATATTGAATTAACTCAAACTAAATATTTCATTTCAGATGAAAACAGTGAAATGCTTAATCTAAAAAATTATTATGAACATTGTTTTGGTATCACTCGTGTAGGCAAACCTATTCGCATTCAGTTTAGAGCCTACTCTCCTCAAAATTTGTATATACAAGATGTGCCAATACACTCTTCACAAAGTATATTACAAAAAACAGCCAAATATACAGATTTTGAAATTTATGTAAGACCCACTTTCGACTTAATACAAGAGCTACTAAGTAATCGAGAAATGTTGGAAATACTTGGACCAAAGAACTTTAGAGATGAAATAAAATCGACTATACAGAGTATGCTTAATTTGTATCAAGATTGAAACAGAATAACCACAACAATAGAGCCTGTCTTAAAACTAAATAAGACAAGCTCTATTGTTTCTAAATGCGAAAAACACATCGAAAAAAGGTTACTTATCCGTTTTTAGTTATAAAATTAAGGTTTCATCTTGACACCGACATCGTAATGCTTTGACACCGACATGTCACTCTTTTGACCCTGATCAATCACTCTCACGATACCAACCTTTTTTCTATGTATTGTTATGCTAACTAAGGTTTTAAAATGATTTTATTAATTTCTTAAAATCACAATATATCATAAGCACCCTTAGATAAGAAATTCACACCTTGAGAAACTTCTTTACTGGGAATTATCTCCACTAAATCCTCATTCCTTACACCTGTTTCAACAGGAGTTAGTATAAAAGAATATCCGTTTTCTACTTTTTTATTCAATTTCAGGATATAATCAACACCATCTTTTGATATAAGTGCTTCATAGGGTACACTCAAATACTCTTTCGCTTTTACTATAATACTGGCATGTACTATCATCCCTACAATTAGCTGAGTTTTTGTTTTATCTGTGAGAACAGCTTGAACCGATATGGTTCTCTCACTTCCATTTAAAGACTTTCCTATTTTATGCACAGTTGCTCGAAACATCATTTCAGGAGCTTGAGGAATAGTAAAAGAAAGCTCTTGCCCATCATAAATATCAAATATATCCTTTTCATATACAGATAATAAAATAACTTTCTCTTTGGGGTTAATAATTTCTGCAACTAAGTCTGATTTTGATACAGGCTGCCCCTTCGTAACATAAACTTTGGTTATATCACCACTTATTGATGCGTATATATGAATAGATTTATTAATATTGCCACTATTAATACTTTCTACATTTGCATTGAGCTGAGAAAGCAATTGCTTTAAACTTAAAACACTTGCTTTTGCTACTTTATAATTACTTTCGGCTTCAAGAAATTTTTTCTTAGATACTATATTTTCAGCGAAAAGTGTTTTCTGACGAATATATTCAGACTCTAAAAAGTCTAACTGAGAACAATACTCTAAGTAATCTTTTTGCAGTTGTAGGAATTCCGGACTATCTAAGGTAAAAAGAAGTTGTCCTGCTCGTACTGATTCGCCCTCCTGAACATAGATATCTTTGATATAACCATCGACAAGGGTACTTACTATCGCCTTATATTGAGGTGGTACATCTACTATTCCACTAAGGGGTATTACCTTTTCAAATCGATGCATTCCTACAGTATCTACAGCCATATTCATTAATTCAAACTGAGCATTTGTAACAAGTACTGTATCTGAGTTTTCGGGTTCTTCTACTTGAGGAGCTTTGCTTGCTTTATTACCACAAGCAGCTAAACTTATTCCTAGTAATATATAGAGTAATCTTTTCATCATTATTCGTTATAATCAAAGTAATATAATTCTAAACAAGCTTTATTATAGGCTAAAACACTTTCTAAGTACTGGACTTCAATATCTGTGGCATTTTCAATACTCTGGATAAATTGAAAATAATCTATTTCACCCCCTTTATAACTGCCTTCTGCTGTTTTTATTATTTCACTAGAAAGTCTCTTTCCTTGATTTTCATAATAGCTAATGTTCTCTTGAAGTTGTGAGATATCACTCCGTTTTTGGAGAATATATTTATCCATTTTTATCTGTTTACTTTCTCTTTCATAGTTCCAGCTTTGTTGGGCAAATTTAGCTTTCTTCCTTTTTGCAATATTACTATTAAACACTAAAGGAATTCCTATTCCTATCTGAAAACCATTCATCCTTTTATCCAAAGAAGGATTAGTTCCAGTAAACAACTCAATAGTAAAGCTAGGTATCCAACTTTGAGATTGGAGACTTAACTCTTTTTTTAGTGAGTGACTTACTCGGTTTAAATATTCCTCTTTCCAATATTTACCTCCTACTTCATCTCTAAATTGAAAGACTTGAAGATCTTTACATTGAATAATTAAAGGTTCATCGATTTGTACCATAGCTGCTAACTGTTCATAAGTAGAACGCTTTTCTGCTTGAACTTGCTTTAGTTGCAGCGCTATTTGTTTGGTCTTTGATTCTGTCGTAAGTTTTTCTAAATAATTTGCCTCCCCTAGTTCAAACTTTCTGGTACCAGCCTGAGCAAACGAAGCGTATAAGCTATCTAGCCGTTGAAATAAAACCTCCTTATTTTGTAAAAAGACAATTCTATCATAAATCTTAGATATGGATAGAGAAACATCATTTAATACTATCTGATGTAAAGCATTTTGTTCCATCCACTTAGATTTATTCAATCCTCTTTGTGTGGCATAAAGAGAAGGAAACTGAAATTCTTGCTCTATACCCCATACTCTTAATGCTCTATCATTAGCTGCAAGATTATTAGCATCATAGCTATAATACACATTGGTTTTACCCAAATCCCAAGCCGTATGCACATTCGCCTTATATGAAGCAACATTGGCCTCACTAGAACGAATCGATTTATTATGTTGTATTGCCTTTTCTATAAGTTCGTCTAATTCATCATTAGGCACTTGCCCTATCACGATAGTAGGGCATAGACATAGCAATACCAGAATTATATTATTTTTCATTACTCGACAAATTTTTATCAAACACTTTGAATAAAACAGGTAATACTACCATCGTTAACAATGCAGCAGTAAACAAACCTCCAATTACAACGGTAGCTAGTGGCCTCTGCACTTCTGCTCCTGCAGAAGCGGATACAGCCATTGGCAAAAACCCTAATGCTGCTGATGCTGCAGTAAGAAATACAGGACGTAAACGATCAACTGTACCTTTCAAGATAATCTCATCAATATCTTTCATACCCTTCATCTTAAGATCTTTCAAATGTTCTACTAGCACAATACCATTTAGCACTGCAATACCAAATAAAGCAATAAAACCAACCCCAGCTGAAATACTAAAAGGCATACCACGCAACCAAAGTAAGAATACACCACCAACAGCAGAAAGAGGTACAGCCGTAAGAACAAGTAATGCTTCTTTCAAGCTATGAAAAGCAAAATACAAGAGGATAAAGATTAACCCTAATGCAATGGGAACAACAAGTTTTAATCGGGACATAGCATTCTGCATATTTTCAAATTGTCCTCCGTAGGATATGGTATAACCAGGAGGTAGATCAACTGTACTTTCAATAATGGGCTGGATATCATCTACCACACTTTGCATATCTCTATGACGAACATTAATACCAATAACAATCCTTCTTTTCGTATCATCTCTTGAAATCATAGCAGGCCCTTCTGTGTATTGTACCGATGCTACTTCTCGGAGAGGAATCTGTCCACCATTAGGCAATGGAATATATAAATTACGAAGAGCTTCAATATCACTCCTATCTTCTTTATCTAATCTGACAACTAAATCAAACCGCTTTTCTCCTTCAAATACTACACCTGCATGAGCACCAGCAAAAGCTAGTGAGATAATATTATTTACACTTTTTATATCTAGACCATATTGTGCTATTCGATTTCGATCGTAATTTACACTCATCTGAGGCAGTCCATCTACTTTTTCTATTACTATATCAGCTGCTCCAGGAACATGAGATATAGCAGCTTTAATTTCTTCGGCTTTTTGAGACAAGAGATTCAAGTCTTCTCCAAAAACCTTAATTGCTATGTCTGAACGCACACCCGATATCAATTCATTGAAACGCATCTCAATGGGTTGACTAAATTCAATCTCTAGGATATTAGGTATAACTGCTAGGGCTTCTTTTATATTTTCAGCCAATTCTTCTTTTGTATTTACAGTTTTCCACTGCTTTTTAGGCTTTAATCGTACAATAATATCTGTCTCTTCCATTGACATAGGATCAGTTGGTACTTCTGCTGCACCAATACGAGTTACAACTTGATCCACCTCTGGAAATTGATCTAGCAGTATTTGTTCTACTTTTGTTGTGATCTTAATCGTTTTGGAAAGAGATGTACCTGTCTTCAAAACAGGCTGAATAACAAAGTCTCCTTCATCGAGTTGAGGAATAAACTCTCCTCCCATTCTTGAATAGATAAACGCTGTAAGTCCTACCAACACAACTGCTCCACCAATAACTATTTTAGTGTGATGAATAGCCCATTTTATAACAGGTAAATAAGTTTTCTTTGTGAAGTTCAAGATCTGAGCAGTAATAGATTGTGGGTTTAGCTCTTGAGGCTTCAAGAATAATGCAGACATTACGGGCACATAGGTTAAACAAAGAATAATAGCTCCTATTATTGCAAAGCTAAAAGTTAATGCCATGGGTCGGAACATCTTTCCCTCTACAGAAGTTAAGGATAGGATAGGCACGAATACTATTAAGATAATTAACTGACCGAAGATAGCAGAGTTCATCATCTTTGAAGAGCTCTCAAAAGTTATTTCATCTATTTTCTGTTTGCGTTCTAGCTTATTAGGTATTGCTGCCAAGACAGCAGAATTATGTGTAATCTTCGTTGCCACAAACTCAACTATAATAACAGCTCCATCAATAATAATACCAAAGTCTATTGCCCCCAAGCTCATCAAGTTTGCATCAATACCAAAAATATTCATCAGAGATAGAGCAAACAGCAGACAAAGGGGAATAATTGAAGCTACAACAAAACCAGATCGAAGATTTCCCAGCAGCAGTACCACTACAAATATGACAATCAAACAACCTAAAATTAAGTTTTCAGCTACGGTTGTAGTAGTTTTCGCTACTAATTCACTACGTTCTAGAAATCCATTAATATAAACACCCTCAGGCAGTGTTTTTTGAATTTCATCAATACGTGTTTTGACATCTGTAATTACCTGCTTAGAATCGGCTCCTTTCAACATCATAATTTGTCCTAGAACCTTTTCTCCTTCGCCATTCCCTGTAATAGCTCCAAAACGATTGGCACTACCAAATCGAACATCAGCAACATCTCGAATAAAAACTGGAATATTATTCTCATTCTTGATTACAGTATTCTCAATATCAGATAAACTAGTTATCTTACCCTCACCACGAATAAAATAACTTTGATTTGTCTTTTCAATATAAGCACCTCCAGCAACATTATTATTGTTTTCGAGTGCATTCAGTACATCAGTAGTAGTAATACTCATTGCTTTCATCCGAGGCATGTCAATAGCAACCTCATATTGCTTCAAATAACCACCCCAAGTATTTATTTCCACAACTCCTTTTATGCCTGAGAGTTGCCTTTTAACAATCCAATCTTGAATTGTACGCAAGTCTGTTACACTATACTGTCCTTTATACTCTGGTTTTACCTCTAATGTATACTGATAAATCTCACCTAGCCCAGTACTTATGGGTCCCATCTCTGGCTCACCAAAACCTTCTGGAATTTGAGCCGCAGCCGCACTGAGTTTTTCTGAAATTAACTGTCTGGGTAAGTAAGTTCCTAATGACTCCTCAAAAACAATCGTAACAACAGATAAACCAAACTTAGAAACAGAACGGATTTCTTTCACTCCAGGGAGATTAGCCATTTCCATTTCTATAGGATAGGTAATGAATTGCTCAATATCTTCTGTAGCTAAGTTTTGTGATGTAGTAATTACTTGTACCTGATTATTAGTAATATCAGGTACTGCTCCAATCGGTATATGGAATATGGAGTAAATACCATACGCCATCAAAACAAGCGTTAATAATAGAACAATTAATTTATATCTTAAGCTTAGACGAATAATCTTCTCTAACATCTACTTTCTTTTTTATATTCGAAACAAAGGTAGATGAAGAATACAAAAAGGATCCTTAAGGATACCTTAATATTGTCTTAAGATTTGCTTAAGATTTTGATTTATGGAGAGTTAATGAGACAATCGTCCCTTTTTGCGATTCACTTTTTATAGAAACGTCAATATTTAAAAGAAGTGACAATCTTTTTACAATAGATAGACCTAACCCAAAGCCTTTATTTTCTGAAGTTATAGCTAAGTTTGCCCGATAAAAGTCATCAAAAATATGTTCTAAATCTTGAGGCGCAATCCCTTGCCCATAATCTTGAACAAGCAAAACCAGCGTATCCCCATATTCTTTCAGAGATACATCTATTTTACCTTCTTCTTTTGAGTATTTAAAGGCATTAGACAATATATTATCTAAGATGGTAGAAAAAATATATGCATCGGTATATATTGTTACAGACTCAGGAATATGATTTTGAGTATAAATCCGACTATATTGTTTTTCACTTCGGATGCGATTAATTGATATATCCACAATCTCTTTTAACTTAAAATCTTTAAAAGTCAAGGTCTTCTTCTGACTTTCGTATCTAGTTAAAAGCAATAGTTGATCAATCAGCAAATCCAACCGATCTATTTCTCGCAAGCAATAATTCACTTTATGACGGTACTCTTCATCACTTCTAGGTTTACGAATCATTACTTCTAATGTTCCTTTAAGGACAGCAAGAGGGGTTCTAAACTCATGTGATGCATAAGATGTAAAAAGTTTTTCACGCTCAATGACTTGTTCTACCCTATCAAGCAAATCATTTATAGTTTGAGAAAGAATAAATAACTCATCGTGATTTTCGGGCAACGGAATACGAGAAACTAAGTTGTCTCTAGTTATTTTATTGGACGTTTCTATGATACTATTTATAGGACGAATACTCCTACCAACGATAATACGAGCAACGAAGAATAGTGCAATTAGAACAAGAGGATAACTAATCCAGATAATTCGGCTCAAAGCATCAAGCACAACCATTCTTCCTTCCAATGATACTGCGACTAATAAATATCCCGCCAAATGATTGGCCTCATCGACTATTGGCAATTGAACTTGCCTGACTCTTTTATTCAGTAGTTTAGAATCGTAGAACTCGTAATCTTTATGCTTATCTGATAAAAGTAAGTTTTCCGTTTTCAAGTTAGGAGATTTATCGATTCCCTCACCTTGAGCATTTGTAAATTCCACAAAAACAGGATCTACGCCCAGAGTATTATGTTCTCTTTCCATCCACTCTTCATGGTTTTTGAGAGCGATTACTCCATCTTTAACAACCAAGGCTTCGGAATGTCTATTCACTTCCAACTGTAAGTCCTCATCTAAATGAGAGAATACACTTACACGCACAAAGAGATAAAGAACACCAAAGATTAAGCCTATCAATATTGCTGTTGATAAGATGTAAGCCGATGCAATTCTATTTTTAAATGAAAAGTACCTCATAATTAATTTTCTGTAGCGATATACCCTACTCCACGAATAGTCTTTATATAACCCTCATCTTTATCCATAGACAGCTTTTTACGAATAGCATTAATAAAAACATCTATCACTCCTGTATCATAATCAAAGTCTATATTCCAAATCTTTTCAATAATCAGCTGCCGAGAACAAACTTCTCCTTTATTAGCGATAAGAAACTCCAAAAGTTCAAACTCTCTTTGTGTTAAAGGTATTTCTTCTCCCGACTTTATCACTTGATAAGTGGACTTATTCAATAATATATTACCTAATTTTAATTGATTTTTAAGAACCTCTTTTTCACGAAAATGCACTTCTATTCTAGCTAATAGTTCAGCAAAACTAAAGGGTTTTTTGATATAGTCATTTGCCCCAGCTTGTAGCCCTTCGATTGTTTCATTAATCGTATCTTTAGCTGTTAAAAAGAGTATGGGAGTACTTTGATCTGCTTGACGAATTAAGCGACAAACATCTATGCCTTGTATCTGAGGTAACATCCAATCAAGCAAAACTAAATCGGGACATTTTTCTAAGACCATAGATAAGCCATCTTCCCCATTATGGGCAATGGTAACATTGTAGCCTTCTTCTTCAAGTCCTTGCTTTAGGAAATTGGTTATACCTATTTCATCTTCTATAATAGCTATATGCATAGTATCTGTATTTATTGTGAGGTAAGAGTACAGACAAAACTAGAAATTTTAAATGAGGATAGGAATATAAAAGAGGAAAAGTATCTTAATGACCAACTTTACGAATCATCTTTTGATCCACACCAAACTCTTCAATATGATGGTCTTTACCATTGGGTTCTACATGCACTACAATATCATAAACATTATTGATAGAGTGTCGGATACTATCTTCAACATCATTAGCTATCTGATGAGCTTGATATAAACTAATATCTCCATCTACCTCAATATCTAGTGCAATCATATACATATTCCCTATCTGACGAGAACGAACTCGGTGAGGATTACTAGCTCCCTTAACACATTCTACCGCTTTGAATATCTCATCATATACTGCCTCATTTTGTACCCCATCCATCAACTCTACATTGGAATCTTTAAAGATATCGATAGCCGATTTTATAATAAAGAAACTAATGATAAGACCCGTGATAACGTCTAGAATAGGTAAATTAAACACATGGGTAAATATCAATCCCAAAAGTACACTTAAAGAGATTAATACGTCATTACGCATATTAACAGCATTTGCTATAAGCAATTGACTATCCACCTTCTTCCCTGCTTTATACTGATACCATGCCAAAAGTAGTTTACCAAAAATAGAAAACACAGTCACATATATCGCTATCAATTGTGGTAGCTCTCTTACTTCATCAGAGAACAAAGCTTTTCCTGAGGAGAATAACATCTGAAGCCCTGCATAAAGAATAATTAAAGATAGTATTTTAGTAGCAATCCCTTCAGCCTTCTTATATCCATAAACATATTTTGCTGTAGGAGGTTTATTTACTATTCCTGCAGTAAATATCATTACGATAGAAATGACTACATCGGTGGCAGAATCAATACCATCACCCAGAACAGCTAAACTACCAGCAAAAACACCTATTGATATTTTTAAAACGGATAAAATAAAATTACCTATTGCACTAATCCAAGAAGTACGAATAAGTGTTTTTTCTTTTAAGCAATTTTGGCTCATCTTATTATAAGGTATATAGTTTAATTTAGGATGACAATTTATTAGTTATTAGACAGCTACAAAGTCGTTCTAATTATGTGAGCGACAAAGATAAGTATCTTTCTCGACAACCTAAAACAACTTGAATAGTTTAATATTTGATAAACAATCTGACTAATATTTGATAATATATTAACTTATCTACCCACACTAGTATTCATCTTTTGTCATACTAAAAAGGCTCAAACTATAAAATAGCTCAAGCCTAGTTTTCTTAATCTCCCTATAACTCAAGGGTTATGCTACCTTATGATGCTTTGAATACTTATGAGCCGACAAAGTTGAACCAATGCTAGCAGTTACAATACATAAAATAGAAATCCACTGATTTATTTCTAAAAATTCACTCAAAAACAATAATCCAAATAATGCAGCAAAAACAGGATGTAAGCTCATCAATATACTAAAGGTTTTGGCTGGCAAATATTTCAATCCTATAAAATCGAGAGTAAAAGGTATCGAACTAGAGAATATGGCAACACCCAATCTCATTATAAAGTAAACCCAAGTAACATGGGCCAATTCTCCACTAAAAATACCAAAGGGTAAAATAAACAAAGTAGCCACACACATACCTATTGATACAGCATCACCATTATTCATAATCTTCGATATTTTACCCCCCATCACAATATAGGCAGCCAAACAAGCTCCTGCAGAGAGTGTGAATAATAGGCCTATAGGGTCGATTCCGTTATTATTCCAGGGTACAATAAGCAATATACCCATACAAGCTAACAAAGCCCACAACAAGTCTTGTAGTTTTCTGGAACTTACTAAGGCGAGTGTTAATGGCCCTACAAATTCTACTGTAACACCTAAACCCAAAGGAATTCTCTCTATACCACAGTAGAATAATAAATTCATACCACCAAGAAATAAACCATAACTAATACTATACATCCACTGCTGTTTTGTCAAAGAAAAAAGTTTGGGCTTATTTACCAAAAACAACAAAATAGCAGATAACCCTATTCGTAGAGTACTCGTGCCACTAGCTCCTAAAACAGGGAATAATCGTTTTGCTATTGATGCACCACTTTGCACACTTATCATCGACAATAATACGGCAGGTATAGCCGTAGCTGGTGATGGCTTTCTCATAACTATAATTTATTAATCAAAATAAAATTGCTACCGAGAATAATATCTAGTAGTAAAAATTTAACACTTCTAGTTCTCTGTATCAGAAACTAAAGTTAAGCTTTTATAAGGTCTCTATTTAGAATAAAAAAAGCAGCCACATAAAAATGTAACTGCTCTTTTAAACGGGTGTGGGCGTTGACGGATTCGAACCGCCGACCCTCTGCTTGTAAGGCAGATGCTCTAAACCAGCTGAGCTAAACGCCCGTATTGTTTAAACCAATAGGTTATTTGTTCTTAAAATGTGGGCGTTGACGGATTCGAACCGCCGACCCTCTGCTTGTAAGGCAGATGCTCTAAACCAGCTGAGCTAAACGCCCGTATCGTTTTAAACCGATAGGTTATTTGTTATTTGAAAATGTGGGCGTTGACGGATTCGAACCGCCGACCCTCTGCTTGTAAGGCAGATGCTCTAAACCAGCTGAGCTAAACGCCCCTTTATTTTCAAAAGCGTTGCAAAGATACGTCATTTTTTATCACATACAAATTTTGAAAGATATTTTTTCAAAAAAAGATGTTTCACAGTCTCTATTTATAGATAATCTAAATAGATAGGCTAAAAAAAGAAGCTTTTATATCTAGCCTATGCTTTACTTTAACACCGACATGATGATACGATGACACCGACATGTCATCATCATGTCGGTGTTAAAGTGAGCTCACTCCTTTTTTATACTTTTAGCTGGAACTCCTGCATAGATAGAGTCATCAGGTATATCTTTGGTAACGACACTACCAGCTCCAACAATCACTCGATCTCCGATGATTACTCCAGGACAAATTACCACACCCCCTCCTATCCAACAATCATTGCCTATAGTAACAGGTAAGGCTGCTTCAATAGACTCTCTCCTAGCCTCGGCATCTTTAGGATGTATAGGGGTATAAATCTGAACATTAGGTGCGATTAAAGTATTATCACCAATACGAATATAAGCTCCATCTAAGAAAGTACAATTCATATTTATGAATACATTCTCTCCTACAATTACCCCATGACCATGATCACAATAAAAAGGAGGACAAATTGCTGACGAAGCAGGAATATTAGGAATAAGCTCTTCTAATGCCTCTCGATATAATGGCCCATTACAATAGGTTTGGTTGAACTTGTGCACAAGCCTTTTCCCTTCTGTTAAACTCTTATGAATTTCTCGATCACTCGTATTTGCGTATTCTGAATTACGCATTTTTTCAAACTCCGATTTTGTCCTCATGTTTATATTCTCTTTCATTTTTGATCTGAAATAAAAACCCAATGATCACCCTTTGATAAATCAGGTTCATAATGAAACCCTCCCCAAACAAAATCCTTTAAGTCTTCTATTCTAGAAATTCTATTTTTTAAAACATATCGTGTCATCTCTCCCCTACACATTTTGGTATATACCACTACAGTTTTTAATTTATCACCTTTCCATACTTTAAACTCAGGAGTAATAACTCTCACATTTCTTTCCACTTCTTTCCAATGAAATAATCGTTTCATTTCATCACTTGCCAAATTAAGTAATACACCTTGACCTTTGTTTTTTATTTCAGAAACAAAATCGGTTGTTAGAATATCTTTCCAATAATCAAACAAAGACTCACCATTTAGCTCTTCAAGCTTGATATCACCCTCTAATCGATAGTTCTTTATTAAATCAAGAGGTTTTAGCAATCCATAACCAAAAGAAGTTAATCGAAGATGCTCTTGTGCATATTCAAAATCTGCAGGAGTAAAGGTGCTTGGATCAATTCTTTTAAACACGATACCCGTATATGCTAAAATAGCAGGGAGTTCAGCCGTATCAGGAGAATGAAATATCTGATATCGTTGTTGATTTTCTAAGGCTATTTTAGGATTTACTCGCAACATTTCCTCGAGTTCATCGACACTTCGCTGTGCCATATATAAAGCGATAATAGATGCATTCTCTTTATGTAAGGGAACACTAGTCAAAGGGGATTTGACTTTAGACTTATTAGTCATTGTTTTTGCACAAGATAGTAGTATTTGCATATAATTATATTAAAAAATCTCCTTCTACAAAGATAACCTATATCTAAAAGGGACAAAAAAAGACGGATATAAAACCCGCCTTTTTAATATTGTTATGTAATCCAAGCGATTGAATTACTCATATTCTTGCCAACTCTTAATTTGAATATCATCTATACCTAATTCACAAAAGGCTTCAATGAAAGCACTTGCTAAACGAGCATTCGTAATTAATGGAATATTATGATCTATCGCTGCACGACGAATCTTATAACCATTGGTTAACTCCCGTTTAGTATGATCTTTAGGGATATTTACAATCAACTCAAATTTATGTTTTTGGATGAGTTTCATCACATTTAAATCATCATCTAGATTTTCGTCTGGCCAGTGCACTGTAGTAGCCTCAACCCCATTATCTATTAAAAACTTAGCGGTACCCGGAGTTGCAAAGATATTATAGCCCTTCGCAAACAATCTCTTACTGGCATCAAGAAGATCTACTTTTGAGCGTACAGAACCCGAAGAGAACATAATATTCTTTTTAGGGATATCAAATCCTGTTGCCAGCATAGCATTCAATAAGGCTTCAGAAGCATCATCCCCAATACAACCTACTTCTCCTGTAGAAGCCATATCTACGCCTAAGATAGGGTCTGCGTTGTGTAGTCGAGAGAAGGAGAATTGCGAAGCTTTCACTCCAACCCAGTCTATATCAAATGTTGATTTTTGAGGTTTGTTATATGGAGCATCTAGCATAATACGAGTTGCTGTATCAATAAAATTCCTCTTAAGTACCTTAGATACAAATGGGAAACTACGTGAAGCACGTAAATTACACTCAATTACTTTTACCTCATTATTTCTAGCTAAAAACTGAATATTAAAAGGTCCAGAAATATTAAGTTCTTTCGCTATTTTTCTACAGATCTTTTTAATATTACGTACAGTTCCTAAGTATATTTTTTGAGCAGGAAAAACTAAAGTAGCATCTCCAGAGTGTACCCCAGCAAACTCAACATGTTCTGAAATGGCGTACTCGATAATTTCCCCATTATCAGCAACAGCATCAAACTCTATTTCTTTGGCTCGTTGCAAGAATTGAGAAACAACAACTGGATATTCCTTAGAAACATCTTTTGCCATCTTTAAGAAGTTTTCTAGCTGTTCTTCATTGTAACATACATTCATTGCAGCTCCAGAAAGGACGTATGAAGGACGAACTAAAACAGGATAGCCTACATTTTCTACAAATCCTTTAACATCATCTAAGCTTGTTAGCTCTTGCCATGCAGGCTGATCTATACCCAAGCGATCTAGCATAGCAGAGAATTTATTTCTATTCTCAGCTTGATCAATAGACACGGGAGAAGTTCCTAATACAGGGATTGATTGACGAAATAGTTTCATCGCCATATTATTAGGAATTTGACCCCCTACAGATACAATCACACCTCGAGGATACTCTAAATCAATCACGTCTAAAACACGCTCAAAAGATAACTCATCAAAGTAGAGCCTATCGCACATATCATAATCTGTAGAAACAGTCTCTGGGTTATAATTGATCATAATCGACTTGTAGCCTAGTTTTCGAGCAGTTTGAACAGCATTTACCGAACACCAATCAAACTCCACGGAGCTACCGATGCGGTAAGCACCAGAACCTAACACTACAACCGATTTTTCATTAGGATAATAATTAACATCATATCCTGTTGTAGCATAAGTCATGTAGAGATAATTTGTTAAATCAGGATGCTCCGAAGCTACTGTATTAATTCGTTTAACAGCAGGAACAATCCCCAAACTCTTTCTATACTTACGTACATTGAGGTTTTCTTTTTCCATATTACCCTTTGGATCAAGTACAATTCGGGCAATTTGGAAGTCGGAGAATCCATATATTTTAGCTTGGCGAAGCACATCAGCTGGGATAGCTTCTATTTCCTTATATTGAGAAAGCTTCTGTTTATAATCTACTATATTTTTAAGTCTTTCTAAAAACCAAGGATCTATCTTAGTTAAATCATGCAATCTCTCGATAGTATATCCTTTTTCTAAAGCTTCTGCAATAGCAAATACACGCAAATCTGTAGGGCAAGACAATTCTTTATCCAGATCATCAAACTGCACATTATTATTGGCTACAAACCCATGCATCCCTTGACCAATCATACGCAGTCCTTTTTGAATAATCTCTTCAAAAGAACGACCGATAGACATAATTTCACCTACAGACTTCATACTAGAACCAATCTCTCTAGATACTCCTGCAAATTTAGTTAAGTCCCAACGTGGTATTTTACATATATAGTAATCAAGTTCGGGAGCTACATAAGCAGAGTTAACTGTTCCCATCTCTCCTATTTCATCTAGCGTATAGCCGAGTGCTATTTTTGCCGCTACAAGAGCCAATGGATATCCCGTTGCTTTGGATGCTAAAGCAGAAGAACGACTCAAACGAGCATTAACTTCAATTACACGATAATCTTTTGTTTCTGCATTGAAGGCATATTGAATATTACATTCACCTACAATATTTAAATGTCGAATTGTTTGTACCCCTATTTCTTTTAGTAGTTCGAGTTCATCTTCTTTCAAAGAACAAGTCGGAGCAACTACTATAGACTCACCAGTATGTATACCTAGAGGATCAAAATTCTCCATTCCTGCAACTGTAAAGCAGTGATTATTTGAATCTCGAATAACTTCGAACTCAATTTCTTTCCAACCTTTTAGAGATTCTTCTACTAAAATTTGTTTAGAGAAAGACAACGCACTTTCTGCCAATTCAATAAAATCTTTCTCATCCTTACAGATACCACTACCTAAGCCTCCTAATGAATAAGCAGAACGAACCATTACAGGATATCCTATCTTTCGTGCAGCCTCTAAAGCATCTTCCATGCTTTCTACAGCCTTACTTATAGGTGTTTTGACCTCTATCTCGTTCAATTTCTTAACAAAGAGATCTCTGTCCTCGGTATTCATTATCGCTTCTACAGATGTACCTAAAACAGTTACACCGTATTTGTCTAAAATACCAGTAGAATAAAGCTCAGCACCACAATTTAAAGCAGTCTGTCCGCCAAAAGCCAATAGAATTCCATCAGGTCGCTCTTTTTTGATAATCTCCTCAACGAAATGTGTAGTAACAGGAAGGAAGTAAACTTTATCAGCAACTCCTTCTGAGGTCTGAATCGTAGCAATATTAGGGTTAACTAATACCGAACGAATCCCTTCTTCCTTTAAGGCTTTAAGGGCTTGGGAACCCGAATAGTCGAACTCTCCTGCTTGACCAATCTTAAGTGCTCCAGAACCTAAGACAAGAACTTTTTTAATTTCTTTTACCATGACTCTCTAAATATTTATTTTAAAAATCGCTGTGGATAAATAGTCAAAAAAAATGCGTTGGTCTTTTTAAAGACAACAACGCATTATATAATTAAAAAAGGAATAGTGACGGTCTGTTTGAGGTGTTGACCACCAGAACAACCTAAATTCCATTTTATACCTATTTTCCGTACTATCATACCTGTTCAAAATTTATGTAAAGTAAATACTTATATCCCATCTGTACAAAGATAATTCAATCTTTTTCACTAAATTTGCAAGTAACTTATAAATAATGAATTTTTATGGAAACTGTTGTTAGTGGAATACGTCCAACTGGAGATCTACATCTAGGAAATTACTTTGGAGCAGTAAAAAGCTTCTTGCAAATGCAGCATGAGTATAACTGTTATTTCTTCATTGCAGATTGGCACTCTTTAACTACACATCCTAAACCAGAAGATATTGTAAAAAATGCAGAAGGTGTTTTAGCTACGTACCTAGCATGTGGTATTGACCCAGAAGTATCTACTATATACATTCAAAGCGATGTTAAAGAAGTACTCGAACTTTATTTATATCTTAACATGAACGCTTACTTAGGCGAGTTAGAACGTACAACAACGTTTAAAGATAAAGCTCGAAAACAACCCAATAACGTGAATGCAGGTTTACTAACCTATCCCACTTTAATGGCTGCTGATATACTTCAACATAGAGCAGTTAAAGTTCCTGTAGGTAAAGATCAGGAGCAAAATATGGAAATGGCTCGTAAGTTTGCTCGCCGATTCAATAATATTTATGATACTGATTTATTCCCAGAACCAGCCTCTTTCACTTATGCTAAAGAAGCGATAAAAATTCCTGGGTTAGATGGATCAGGGAAAATGGGAAAATCGGAAGGTAACTGTATTTACTTAATTGATGATGCTAAAACCATCCGCAAAAAAGTAATGAAAGCAGTAACCGATGCTGGACCTGCAACTCCTAATAGTGAAAAGCCAGAAGTTATTAAAAACTTATTTACATTTTTGGATATTGTTTCATCGAAAGATACTTACGAGTATTTTGATGAAAAATGGAACAATTGTTCAATCCGTTATGGTGATTTAAAGAAACAGCTAGCAGAGGATATCGTAGCATTTAATGCACCAATCCGAGAAAAGATTCTTGACTATAAAGCAAACACAGAATTACTTGAAAAGGTAGCAAAACTAGGTGCTGAAAAAGCTAGAGAGAGTGCAAATAAGACATTGGATGAAGTTAGAAAAATTATCGGATTCCATAAGATCTAATCTTACTGAATACCAGATAGGATATTACACAAAAAAAGGAGGCTAGCCTCCTTTTTTTATGCGTTCTATTTAACGTTCAAATCGTTTATCTATTTCCTCATCCATAATGGTAGATAAAACGGATAAGCCATCGGGAGTATAATTAGGAGATACACAAGCAAACAAAGCATCAACTAAACTACTCATCTCCTCAGAGCTCAAAACTTGCCCATAAACAATTGCAGCAGATTTAGCTAGAGTCAGAGATAAAATAGACTGTACTTCTTCTTTCACATCTCCTCCTTTTTCCATTGCCGTTTCAAGCATTTTTAAAACGAGATCAACAGGATCTAATCCTTCAATACCTTCGGGAATACCATTGATAGCATAACTTCCACCTCCTAGATTAGTTAATTCAAATCCTACCGCAGCAAAGTCTTCTTTAATGCTTTCGAGTACTGCTGCTTGTGAAGCAGGCAAATCAATAATTTCAGGGAAGAGTACTCCTTGTGCAGAACCTTTTTTTTGTTTGATCTGATCAATAAACTTATCATATAAGACACGAATATGCGCTCTATGCTGATCTATAATCATTAGCCCCGACTTTACAGAAGTTAGTATATAACGTCCCTTAAACTGAAGTAATGTTGAGCCTTTCTCGTAGTTTTTACTTTCTTGCTCCTCATATAAGCTGGGAGAAGCTTTGCTTTCTACTACACCACTTTCTACAAGATTACTCATTGTAAAATCGGCAGGGGGAGGTGTATTTACTTTACTACCCCTTTCCAATCCCGCATACAAAGGTTCCCAATCAATCTCTTTTCGTTGATAAGAGCTCGGTGCACTAGAACCCCCTCCTCCATTTGCTTGAAAGGGATTAAAGTCTGTATTTACATGTACTTGAGGTATTGCTACAGGCTCAGTATCATCAAATGCTGGAATATCAGGCATACCTTCTGTATCAAAATCAATAGAAGGAACCTCATTAAACTTACCAAGAGTTTCTTTTACTCCTGCTGCAATGATTTGCCAAATAGCTTGTTCATTTTCAAATTTAATCTCTGTCTTAGTTGGATGTATATTTACATCTATTGTTGCAGGATCGACATCAAAGTATAGGAAGTAAGAGATCTGATCTCCAACAGGGATTAACTCTTCATAAGCTTCCATTACAGCCTTATAAAAATAAGGATGACGCATATATCTACCATTCACAAAGAAAAACTGATGAGCACCCCGTTTACGAGAAGCTTCGGGCTTTGCTACATAACCAGATATCTTTATTAAGGTAGTATCAACATCTACAGATAGTAATTCTTGATTTAGTTTTTTTCCAAATAAATGAATTATTCTTTGGCGAATTTGAGTTTCAGGAAGATTGAACAACTCTGTTTCATTACTAAATAGAGAGAAACTTACTTCAGGATTAACCAAAGCTATCCTCTCAAATTCATTTAAAATCTTACTTAGTTCTGTAGCATCTGTTTTAAGGAATCTTCTTCGAGCAGGAATATTGTAAAATAAGTTTTTAATAATAAAGTGAGATCCAGTATTAGTAGCTACAGCTTCTTGACCTTCATATTTTGATCCCGAAATAAAGACACGAGTACCTAATTCTTCATTATCTGTCTTGGTTAGGAGCTCCACTTGGGCAACAGCCGCTATCGAAGCCAAAGCTTCACCTCTGAACCCCATTGTTCGTAGAGCAAAAAGATCTGTTGCTTTATTAATTTTGGATGTTGCATGTCTTTCAAAAGCCAAACGAGCATCTATTTCAGACATCCCTTTACCATCATCAATTACTTGCATACAGGTTTTTCCTGCATCATTAATTATAATCTGAATATTCTTAGCACCAGCATCAATAGCATTCTCAACTAATTCTTTAATTACAGATGCAGGACGTTGAATCACTTCTCCTGCAGCAATTTGATTTGCTACTGAGTCTGGTAATAAATGAATTATATCACTCATGTTACTTAATTCTGCTTTATATTATTCTTAGAATAGTGCAAATGACCATTCTCCAGTTAATATATAATTCCAGAGAAATATTAAAAGAACTATTATTACTAATATGACACCCATAGAGAAAGGCTTTCTTCCTCTTGCTTTTCTTTTCTTAAGGTGCGTAGTGCCTTCTATAAATTTACCACGTATATCCTCTGGGTTAAATCCTTTTTTTTCTTCAGGAAGCATTCCAAGCTCTCTTTTGGCTTGTTCTTCCATCTTTTCTAGCTTTTCTTTTCTCTCATCAACATAGATATATTGATGATTGAATTTTCGTGGTCCGCCTAATCTATTTCCTAAAAAACCCATTACTTCTATTTTTAACGATTAATACTTCGAGGATCTATCTTAGGAGCAGTAGGTCGTGATGTACTCTTTTTAAGTTTATGTTCGGGTTTCTTATCTATCCAATTAAACAAATCTAATTTTGATTTTGGTCTCAGATAATCTAGCCACACAAAGTTCTCTAGATAAAGTTTATCCTCGGGTATCTGTGACATTGGATACATTACGCCATTAGAGTTTGGACTCATTACAATCTTCTGCATTTGCATCTTTTCAATATACAAGTTCATTAGACTGGTTTCTGCCTCAATCATACCTAAGATAGACTTGTCTTTTTCTTCTGGATAAAAACTGATTAAAACATTTCCAATAACATCTACTTTATATATTTGTCCCTTATCAAAATAAGATTTAATTTCTTTTCCTGCAATCTGGTTATAATGGATTGAATCTTTTCGTTCTACAGCCAATGCCTGATTCTCAATATGAGCCCAATCAATGGTACTATCATTCATAAATATTTTGATTTGCTCACCTAAAAGCTGCTGACTCTCATTCCATATTACAGGCTCATTATACATAGTAATACACGAATCTTTTGAGTTATAAATTAAGGTATCACATACTCCTTGCAAATCGGAACGATAAATTCGTACTTTATCATAGACCATTACTTCTCTAAATACGGAGTCGGTATTCAAGTATAAAGTATTCAATTTCAAAGTATCTCCATGAATAAACAAGCTATCCCCTTGAGAATAATCTATAGCAATAGCCCGATCAGTAGCAAAAGCATTTTGTGATCGCTCATCGTAATAACAGTAATCACCTTGAAGCCTATTTTTATTTATAGTATCATGCATATCTACATTCCAAAAAGCTTCACCATACCCACTGATTTTATCATAAAACAGACTATCTCCTGTAAGAATCTTTCCTTCTGTATAAATTTTAGAGCGCTCCATTAATTCTGCTTGCTCCTTTGCAGTATTATAATAACCTTTAGTAGAGTATATTTTATTAGCTGCACTAATAATTTCTGAAGGTCCTAAGATGGTTGCAATATTAGATCCCGTACTATAGATCAAGGTATCGGAGTATAGTTGCATTTGATTATTAGTAAGCTCAACCTCTTTCTTAAACTTTGCAATCTTTGTTGAAGGACTATATTCGCCCCAATCTGATTGTAATACATTGATTGTATCAACAAGCGTACCACCATTGAAATAGTAACCTAAATCTATCTTCCGATCAAAGTTTAAGCTATCAGTCGTCAAAGTAGTAGTTAGATTCTCCATTCGAATATTATTTCGAAGTCTAGCTAACTCCTTCTCTCCATCATAGTAGAGATAATCCCCATAAATAAAAAGGGTATCACCCTGTTCCATCCTAACATTATCAAAAGCTCTTACAGAATTCGAAGCTCTATAAAATAAGATGCTATCACAATAGAGATGCATACCTTTATGCAAGAAATGAACATTTCCTACAAATATATTTACATCAGGTAACTCATTCTGATTCCCTAAACCTGTGTCTGCATAAATTAATTCAATTTTAGCACGTTTTACAGCTAAAGAATCGGAAGAGTTTATAGTTGAACTATCCTGTTGAGCCATTAGTGAGAAGTTAAACCCGCAAATAAAACTCAATAGGATAGTCAATCTTAAAGTAGTATTTTTTAAATATAATTGATTCATAAATAAAAAGAGAATTGTCTATTTAGTCTTTAATCCATCCTGGATATTCAAACTCACATTCTCTCCAACCATCGTTGATTCTAACATAAGTTTCTTTTTGCTTTTTTACTATCCAATTATGAAGAATAGCTTCTCTCTTTTCTGCTATAACTAAATCTCTCAGATTTTGATAATCTTCAGTAATTGTTGCTTTATGACCTTGGATACGATCTTTCAGGCGTACAATAGCACAAACCTCCCTACCCTTATCATCAATCATTGTAAATGCATTGGAGACATCTCCCACATTTAATTTTTCTATGACTTTGGCTATTTCAGGTGGTAAAGCTTGCATTTCAAAGCGAGATGTTCCATCATATGGATTTGGCATTAATCCGCTATTATTTCTTGTTTCTTTATTATCTGATAAATAGAGTGCTGCTTCTCCGAAAGAGAATTTTTCATCACGTATATCATTTGCCAAACTATCTAATTTATTAGTAGACTTCGTTAAATCTTCATCAGACACTTTTGGTTTTAAAAGGATATGGCGAGTATTTACACGGTCACCTCTTTTCTCCACTAATTGAATGATATGATAGCCAAATTCAGTTTCTACAATTTTTGATACTTTTCCTGGTTCCTGCATATTAAACGCTACATTGGCATATTCTGGAGCTAGCATACCTCTTCCCATAAAGCCTATTTCACCTCCCTTCATAGCACTACCTAAATCCTCAGAATATAGACGAGCCAATGTACTAAATGGCATTTCTCCTGAGTTTACCTGATCGGTGTATTCACGAAGTCTTTTTTTTACATCATCCACTTCAGCCAATGAAACCCGTGGAAGCTGAGTTATAATTTGGACCTCTACTTTTGTAGGAATATAAGGAATACTATCTTGTGGCAAATCTTGGAAGAATCGTCTTACTTCTGCTGGTGTAACAGCAATGTCTCCTACCAATTTATCTTGCACCATCTTGACTGTTTCACCCTCACGAAGGCTATTTCTAAGGTCTCTACGTATCTGAGAGGTTGTTTTATTCATAACCTCTTCCATCTTTTCCTTAGAATTAAACATTTTCAGATATTCCGCCATATACATATCAACCTGACGAATAATAGCAGATTCAGATACTTCAATACTATCTAGTTTCGCCTGATTTAGAAAAAGCTTTTGAATTGCTATTTGCTCTGGAATAACGCAATAGGGGTTCCCGTCAATTTTCTTACCATCAATTAGATACTGTAAACGAAGAGATTCAACATCAGATTTTAAAATAATTTCATCCCCAACTACCCATATAACTTCATCAATAACATTATTTTGAGCAAAAACACTTTTAGGAAGAGCCATTAAGCAACATAATAGGACAGCACTTCGCAAGTAAATAGCTAGCTTATTTCTCATTTTATTTTTGTTTTTCATATCGTTATCATGTGTTTTATTCTACGAAGATAGTGTAATAATTAATTGCTTGCTTGATTATTAACGGATTTTAAAAAGTTTAGAGATAAATTCCCCGATTTATAAGAAGAGTATAGTTCCTTTTCCCATTCACGATTCAGGTACTCATAATAATCTAGTGTCACTTTATCTCTAATGTCATCTAATGTTTTTGGGCCCTTAACAACCTCACCATATATTCTAGTTTTCGTATATCCTTTGATTCTAGCCTCTTTTTTCTTCCCCTGACCAAATATATAATAATCAATTGCGGCATTTTTCCCCAACTCAAACTCACCCAATTCATAATGAACTAGAATTTCATTTGCGTTGAATGACTTTATCTTTTCTTCCCACTGATTTAGGGGAATATTGCTTAATTCAGTATGCAATTGCTTACGTACCTTTTTATTTTTACAGAATAATAAGACTCCTTGGAACTTAGGGAAATCCCAATAATAATCAGACTGATGTGCTAAATAATACTCATCTACACCTTTGGGGTTTGATAAAGCTTTATTTACAACCTTTTTCTGATAAATAGCATCTATCATCTCTTTCTCGTATAAGGCATTAAGTTTCATTTTATAATCTGGATTATCTACAAATTGAAGTTTGAGATCTTTTATCAACATATATTTAAGAAAGTCGTCCCACAAGCTTTTATCCCCTTTTGTAGAATTACCTAAGGAAAATCGTTTAAAGTCCTCATATTTGACCGTTTGATAATCGGTAGTAATTAGAGTTTTCTTTGTAAATCCATCAAACAACAATTCTCTTTTTGCATCTTCATGAACAATCATATTAAAATCTTGTAACACAGACTGCACACTCTTACCTGTTGGCTTTATATAAGAATTTCGCACTGTCTTTTCATCCAATTTTTGGACAATATGAATACCTCTTGGAGTGATAAAAGGACGTGATATTTCACCTTTCGACAAGAGCTCAACTATAGTTTGGAATTCTGAAGTTTCTTCCTCTTGAGATACCCACTTTGTGTTTTTATCAAAAGAATATTGTTTTATAAGCTCACCAAACAAGGAATTCGATGGTTTTGCTAAATATTGCTCAAAAACAGCATTGGCTTCTTCTTTTATTTTATTTTCTTCTTGATAGGAAACTCTTTGTCCTATAGGCATAAATATCTGTCGTAACAGAAACATTTTTTCAGGAGCAGTTTCTTCTGTAGCATTAAAGTATGAATCTAACTTTAATCTTTTTAGAATTGTATTTATAAATAAATCCTCCTTGTGCTCACCCCATTTCATTTTAAAGGATAAGGATTCATCTACTTGAGACTGATAAGCATCAGCTAATTTAAGACTATATAACAGAGAATTATCCTGCTCATTAGATTGAGAAAATGTGACTGAGGCAGATAAAATTAAGCTGCAAAGGACTATAAATCTTGACTTCATAAAAGTTTTTGTAATAATACCAAAGATACTTCTTTTACTGCTATAAAATAAAACAAGGATGGAGAATTCTCCATCCTTGTTCATAAATACATCAAATTTAATTGATCTAATATCTTATGGTCTGCTGTAATTAGGAGCTTCACTAGTTATCGCAACATCATGAGGGTGACTTTCCATCACACCTGCATTGGTAATACGAGTAAATTTAGCATCATGAAGAGCAACTATATCTTTAGAACCGCAATACCCCATACCTGCACGAAGACCTCCAACCAATTGATAGATTACTTCATACAATAATCCTTTATAAGGGACACGAGCAGCAATACCTTCGGGTACTAATTTTTTAACATCAGTTTCATTGGCTTGGAAATAACGATCTTTTGAACCTCTTTCCATCGCTTCAAGAGACCCCATTCCACGGTATGCTTTAAACTTACGTCCACTAAATAAGATAGTTTCACCTGGGCTTTCTTCTGTTCCTGCAACTAGAGAACCTATCATAACAGAATATCCTCCTGCAGCCAAAGCCTTAACAACATCTCCAGAATAACGTAAACCACCATCTGCAATTAAAGGTACACCTGTTCCTTTTAATGCTTTGGCAACATCATAAATAGCAGATAACTGAGGAACACCTACACCAGCAACAACACGAGTAGTACAAATAGAACCTGGTCCGATACCTACTTTTACAGCATCTGCACCAGCCTCAACTAATGCTTTTGCAGCCTCACCGGTAGCAATATTACCTACAACAATATCAACATGAGGAAATTTTTGCTTTGCTTCCTTCAATACTTCAATAACACCTTTAGAGTGTCCATGTGCTGTATCAATAACAAGAGCATCTACTTCTGCATCGACTAAGGCTTGCATACGAACAAAAGTATCCGATGTAACACCAACACCTGCAGCTACGCGTAAACGACCTTTAGCATCTTTACAAGCCATAGGTTTGTCTTTTGCTTTGGTAATATCTTTGTAGGTTAATAGACCAATAATTTTATTGTTTTTATCTACTACTGGTAATTTTTCAATTTTATGTTCTTGAAGAATTTTCGCAGCAGCCTCTAAATCTGTAGATTGATCAGTAGTTACTAAACCTTCTTTTGTCATAACTACATCAACCAACTTGTCCATGTCCTGTTCAAAGCGCAAGTCACGATTAGTAACGATGCCAACCAAATTTCTTTCCTCATCTACCACAGGAATACCTCCAATGTGATATTCTCTCATTAAATCAAGAGCATCTTGCACTGTTGATCCTTGTAAAATAGTAATGGGATCATAAATCATACCATTTTCTGCTCTTTTTACGATAGCGACTTGTTTCGCCTGAGCTTCAATAGACATGTTTTTATGAATAACACCAATACCTCCTTCACGTGCAATGGCTATAGCCATTTGTGATTCAGTAACAGTATCCATAGCGGCTGTTATGAAAGGAATGTTTAACTTAATGTTTTTGGAGAACTTTGTTGATAGATCAACAGATTTGGGAAGAACTTCAGAATAGGCTGGAATTAACAAGACGTCGTCAAAAGTTAATCCATCCATGACTATTTTATCCGCAATAAATGACATATGGCTATGCTTTTTATAAAATTATTGCGTGCAAATATACATATTTTTAGCGAGATTCAAACTACTCTATTGATTAAATTTGAAATCAAAAAAGAGAGTATGTTCAAAGACACACTCTCTTTTCTATTTATAATCAGTTGATTAATTTGCTAATTCAGATATAAATTTAATACGAACCAATCGTATTTCCTCTTCGGTAAAGTCGTCACCCAACTCTTCCATAGCCTCTTCAACATTATCTGTTGTTGAGTCTTCTTTAAAGTAATCATAAATGTCCCACATATGGTCTTCATCCATAATCTCTTCTAAAAAATAATCAATATTCAATTTCGTACCAGAGTACACAATTGCTTCAATTTCCTCTAAAAGATCATCAAAATCGATACCTTTTGACACTGCAATATCATCAAGTGCTACTTTACGATCGATAGACTGAATAATTCCCACTTTTAATTTGGACTTATTGGCTACAGTACGAACCCTTAAGTCTTCGGGGCGTTCTATTTCATTCTCTATACAGTGAGTTTTAATTAATTCACAAAACTCTTTACCATATCTTTTAGCCTTACCTGCTCCTACACCAGGAATATTTTGCAACTCATCAAGTGTTACAGGATAGATAGTAGCCATAGCTTCTAATGAAGCCTCTTGAAAGATTACGTATGGAGGAACTTCTAGCTTTTTAGCCATCTTCTTACGTAAAGACTTAAGCATAGAATAAAGGGCTGGGTCAACAGCAAATGATGCACCACCAGATGATTCTATTTCCTCTTCAACTTCCTCGAAGTCTACATCTTCAACAATTTTAAAAGACACTGGAGTATTCAAGAACTTTCGACCTTTAGGATTAACCTTAAGGGTTCCATACTCTTCGACATCTTTATCCAGGTATCCAGAAATCAGCGCTTGACGAATTACTGAGTTCCACATCTTTTCGCTTTCTCCTTTACCTGTACCAAAAACTTCTAAGTCATCATGTCTATGAGCAAGAACTTCCGAAGTTTCATTACCTAGTAATACATCTATTACGTAGTCTGTTTTAAAATTTTCTTTAACCGCAATAATTGTTTCAATTGCGGAGCATAATAAATCTTGAGCCTCCACTTGTTTCTTTGGATTTAAACAGTTGTCACAATGTTCGCAATTTTCTACTTCATAATCTTCTCCGAAATAATGAAGTAAAGATTTACGACGGCATAACGAAGATTCTGCATAAGCCGCTGTATCTAATAAAAGCTGCTTACCTATTTCTTGCTCTGCCACAGGTTTTCCTTGCATAAACTTCTCTAGCTTCTGCAGGTCCTTATTTGAATAAAAAGTTACACATTTTCCTTCTCCACCATCACGACCTGCTCTCCCTGTCTCTTGGTAATACCCCTCAAGACTCTTCGGCATATCATAGTGAAGTACAAAACGAACATCAGGTTTATCAATTCCCATACCAAAAGCAATCGTTGCTACAATTACATCTACTCTCTCCATCAAGAAGTCATCTTGATTTTGATTACGGGTAGCTGCGTCCATTCCTGCATGATACGAGCGTGCATTTATGCCATTAGCCTGAAGAATTTTTGTTAACTCTTCTACTTTTTTACGACTTAGACAGTATATGATACCTGATTTATTCGGATTGTTTTTAATAAACAGTATTACGTCCTTATCAACATCTTTAGTTTTGGCTTTTACCTCATAGTAAAGATTGGGACGATTAAATGATGATTTAAAAACTTTTGCATCAACAATACCCAAGTTCTTTTGGATATCATGTTGCACCTTAGGAGTAGCTGTAGCTGTCAATGCGATAAGTGGAGCTTTCCCAATCTCATCTATTATAGGCCGTATTCTTCTGTACTCTGGACGA